>JANPHO010000769.1:0-9214 GCA_031424515.1 Saprospiraceae bacterium | reverse complement strand
CTTGAACATCTGTCAAGGATTGACCTTTATTTTTTAAGTCATTTAATTTATCTAACATGATTTATCTTTTTTCTATTTTTTTAATAAAAAATATCTTATTTCGCTTTTTTAAACTCTTGAATAACGGATACTCGGTCATTTTTCTCATCGGCTTTACGCATGAAAACCGCTTCATAATACTCACCTTTTGTCCATTTTCCTAAGAAATCGTCGTAGTTTTTACTGCCCGGATTACCAGATTGTCCTCCCGGATAAACCACAAAAGCGCGCGGCGTATCGCCCAATTCTACTATCATGCGCCAAGAAGGGCCGTGATCTTTTTTAACAGCATTTAATGCTTTTCCGTAACCGCCATTGGCAATATGAGCACGACCCATTCCTGGAATCGTAGTTACGTGTGGTATCTCCGTATCTTTATAATGCGTCCAAGTTAAGGTAGGTGTTTCTGGATATTTTGTGGACATTTCAGTGGTTAATAGAGCTATTTTTGCCGCCATTTTTTTGAATGCTTCGGTCAAAATATCTTTGGAAACCTCTTTTTTATCAGCGGTAGATAATACGTCAAAATACTTGCTATTGGGTTCATCTCTGAGTAAAAAGACTGTTCTCCACGTTCGGGGTGAAGATATGTTTTTAGCATTTTTTTGAGAACTGACTTCATCCCAAGTGGCTTCGTAAAAAGCATTGAACCACTCTTCAAAATAAACGGGCGCGACCAAATCAGCATCATAAGTATAATTCCAACCTTGCAATGTTGTTAAAAAACCTTTTTCAACGGCGCTCAAAGAAGCTGTATCCAAGTTTTTTATCATATTCGGCAGGGCTTCTTCTGCCATGAGGCTGTAATTATTATTTTGCAATTTCATCATATCTTCTACTGTAAAAGTGTCGGATTTTGATAAAAATCTATTTAAAATACGCCCTCTGTATGGCTCAAAATTCTCGGAATGATAAGCAAAAGGATAGCTTGGGTCCGTGGAGTGTTGATTGGCTGACGATACAAAACCTCTTGAAGGATTGCGATATTGTGGATTTTGACCTTTTGGTACATAACCCTTCCAATTATTCGCCGAAAGTGAACCATCTTGTAAAAAGCGACCTTGACCTTTCTCTTTTATCGGGAACATACCCTGCACTTTCAAGGCAATATCTCCATCTTTACAAGCAAAAGCATAGTTTTGAGCTGGCACATTAAAATCCTGAATGGCATCTGCGTACTCAGCATAATTTTTTGCCTTATTGAGTTTGAGGAACGTTTTAGGAGAAGACCCTGGAACCTCATTGGCAACCCAATGGAACGCCATATTACTGAGGGGTAGCGTATCATTTTCATACACCACTGGTCCCCACACGGAATATTTGACGGTGTCCATCACGCTCGGTTCACCTTTTATTTTAATCTCTTCGATGCGAATATCCGCTTTTTTATAATTGCCATCCAATAGATATTCGGTTCTGTTGTTATCTTTCCATTTTATGGAATACCAATCCGCTACGTCATGCCCCACGTTGGTTTGAGTCCAAGCAATGTGGTCATTAAAACCAATAATCACCGAAGGAAGTCCTGGCAAAGACACACCATAAACATTCATTTCGGGCGTTGAAATCTCAATTTCATACCAAATTGAAGGCAAACGAAGCCCCAAATGCGGGTCGCCGCACAAAATCGGCTTTTTATTCTTCGTTTTAGAACCCGCTACTGCCCAATTGTTTGAGCCATTAGAAGGGTCAGGACGCGCTTCTTCAAAATCATTGAACGAAATCATGCTTTTAAGGGAATCCGACATGGCAGGTTTAGCCGTTTCAGCACTTCCTCCCCACGAAGTTCCTTTGGGTACGACAGGGTCTTGCTCTTTAAAATAAGTGGGAAATAGGTTATCAAAATCACCTCCAAAAAGCGTTTTAGCGTTGGTCATTCCCAAATCCTCCTGCCCCAATGCCAAATCCATTGCCATATATTTAGCCAAAAGAGCCATTCTCAGCGGCGTCCATTGCTCAGGCGCAATGCCGAAAATTTTATATTCAATCGGGAAATTTTTATATTTCAATTCGCTGATATAACTATTGATACCCGCGCAGTAGCTTTGCACTAAAGCCCAAGTTTCGGCATCTTTTTCCCATTCTTTCACCGTCTTTTCAGCATCCGTGACATTGCCTCTTCTTCTATTGAGTTTGTCAAAATCTATTGTAGTCATCGTACCCCTCAGTATTCGGTTGCCCAAAACCTCCGAAAGGCGTCCGCCAGCCGCACGCGTGATAAAATCCATTTGCCACAAGCGATTTGTGGCGTGCAAATAGCCTTGAACATAATAAGCATCGCTGATATTATCGGCGAATATGTGCGGTACTAAGCGGTCATCATAAGCCACTTTTACGTTGCTTTTAAGTTGCGGTATGATAATATCTTGTGGCTTTGAGGACAGTGCTTCCCCATTTTGCCAAAACCCTTCAAAAGGGCTTAAAAACTTACCTATAGCGGGCGCAGGAACTCCCTTAATATTGAGGGATATATTCAGAATCCACATCAAGCCACTCGTAGCAAGGAAGGAAAGTAAAAATTTAAAAATTTTCATGATTTTTTTCTTGATTAAAAATTTGGTTACGTCTTTAGCATTTTATACGTAGGCGTTTAAAAATAACCGACAATTTCTGTCGGGCTTAAAATTATAGAAAATACGGAGCGAAGCGTAGAATTTTCTATAAATTTGAGAGCCGACTCAAAAAAGAAATTGTCGGTTATATTAGCCCAACTACTTATGAGTGAATAGAAAAATTAGTCTGAAAGATAAAAGTAAAGAAAAGTACCATAAAGACTTATATCAGTAGGCTAATTTTTAACAAAAAAAATCCGAAGGCAACATATCGCCTTCGGATTCCAAGAATTCCCTCGCAGAATATCTTTATTTTTTATAGACTACTGCGTCACTGAGTTTTATTTTACCATCCATCACATCCAAAAGATTGCAAGCCAAAGTCACTGTTTTTTTATCGCCAGATATTTTTGACTCCTTATTCTCCACATTTTTTACATCATTAGGCAAATGATATATAATTGTGTATTTCATATCTTGCATGAATCCCTTCAACATTTCCTTCTGGGATTCATCTTCCATTTTCATATCTCCCATGTTGATAGGTAGATCTTTACGTGATATTTTACCTTTTTCCCACGAGTAAAGATTGTCTTGAGTGGTTCCTTTAGTGGAGCTTAATGCTGCATTCAGAGCAGAAACCTCTTCAAAATCCATTGTTAAAATATAGACATACTCTTTAGAGGTATCAATTTTCACATTAGAAATGCCTTTTATTTTTCCGTAACCGCTCCAAGTTGAAGAAAAAGTAGAATCCAATGAATATTTAAGCTTAGGAATCATCTCGCCTGTAGTGTCAAACGCAGCAAAAGCTTGCATTTGCTCCGCAAATTTAGTGGCATCTATTTTATTGACATATTGACCAGCGCCGTTTTTTTTAACAGTAATTTCTTCTGTAATATCAAAACATCCTGTTAGAAAGACAACTGTAAGCGCTGTTAAAAGAAAAGAAAAGATTTTTCTCATTCGTTGATTAATAAATTTAAATTGTTATAAAATGATATGAAAAAGTTTTTTAAGGATTTGCCTTAAAACGTCAGAATGATACTATCAATTTCGTGCCTAAAGGGATTTATTTAAAATAAATTAGCCAAGTAGCACCAAACCAACTGAACGTAATAACATTCAATCAGGTATTATCGTTCGACAAACGCTTCAAATGCGAAAAAATAGGTAAATACTGAGGGGGGAATTTAATTATGTTAACTTCAAGTAAGGGCAAAAAAAAACTCCTACATCAAAGGGGGAACGATGTAGGAGCAAAAAACATACTATGAGAAAACTACACAATGCAAATATACAAGAAATATTTTTACATATGAAACATTAACTAATATTTGTTACATATTATTTAGAAAAAGGTATCTTACCCAAAGAGAAAGGTCGAATTTAGCATATACTAAATTTTAAAATGCCCTAATTTGGGTACACTTTAAGATTATTTGGCATACTTTTTTCAATAATATATTTGCAATTTTTTACTTATATTAAATATGCAAATGTAAATTTAAGCGCAAAAAAAATTCCTGCTACTCTACATTAGAGAAGCAGGAACTCGACAAAGTAACATACTATGAGAAAACTTAAGCTGCAAGATACAATGCTGCAACCAACTATAAAACAGCTAATTACGGATTGGGCGCTTTTGTGAGAAAACGGTATATATTGATTATTTAACGGTAAATCTTTAAAAAATGAATTACTTTTGTGGAAGAGTATTTGATTAAAAAATGTCAGGGGGGATATGACATTTCAATCAAAATATGAGATAAGCAATTCTTTTGTCTGGCTATTTGAGCGTGTGAAATAAATAAATAAAACTCATAAATAAAAAGTTTTATTTCACTACTCTTAAAAAAAAATCCTGCGCCAAGAATTATTGAGGCAGGAAGACTAGGTAAACATACTATGAGAAAACTTATAGGTCAAAATTAATCCCTGTAAGACCTACTTTGCAAGCCGTTTTACCGAACGGCTTGCATTTTTTATTTAACGGTATATATTATTTAGAATACGGTATTGAATGAGGAAATAATAAAGGCTAAAATAACCCCTTTCCTGCATAAATAAAAAAAATCCTGCACCTCAGGAGGGAATCGTGGTGCAGGAAGAAAACAAACATACTATGAGAAAACTTATCCACGAAGATAAATTATTATTTTTTATTAAAAGTATAAAATACCCATTTTATTGTACATAATTTATGTAATGGTATTTTAATATGAGAATGCGGTAAATCGTTATTAATTAGTTGATTATCAATTATTTATATAGTATTTTTGTATTAATTATTAAACAATAATTGTGGATAATACTCATAATGAAATATTTATACATTTTAATATTCCTAATTCATTTATTTTCCCTTCCTTTAAATGCCCAAAATTGTGGTTTCATTTTTAAAAAAGATGAAAAAATTGAGTCCATTACTGAGGGGTATGTGCGCAATTATAAGCATAATTTGAGTACACGAGCCGTCGTTAAAATACCTGTAGTGGTGCACATCATCTGGAAAAATGCTCAAGAGAATATCTCTGATGCCCAAATTCAATCCCAAATAGATGTTTTAAACCAAGATTTCAGAAAAAAAAATGTGGATTTAAAGGATGTACCGGGCAATTTTAAAGCTTTAGCGGCTGATTGCGAAATTGAATTTTGTCTCGCCACTAAGGATACCCTCGGAAATTCGACCACAGGCATAGTCCGCAGACAAACATCGGTGGATGAAATTGGTTCCGTTTTTCGGAGAGTTTATTCAACCACGTTGGGCGGAAGTAATAATTGGAAACCTGAGAATTACCTCAATATTTGGGTGTGTAACATGGGTAATAATTTATTGGGCTTTACAAGTCCCTTAAAGGATGCCGCCATTAAGCCGCAAGAGGATGGGGTAATTGTAGATTACCGCGCTTTCGGTACTATCGGAACGGCTGCCAATAATACTGCTCATAATAAAGGTAGAACTGCGACCCACGAAATAGGGCATTATTTAAACTTATTGCACATTTGGGGTATTGATGATACTTGCAATGATGATGATTTGGTCAATGATACGCCACTCCAAGGTCCAGCTTATCAAGGTTGTCCGTCCTTTCCACAGCTTACATGCGGCATCTCAAATATGTACATGAATTTTATGGATTATACCGATGATAACTGCATGGGTCTTTTTACAGTTGGTCAAAAAGCGCGAATGCTCGCCGCTTTAAATGAATTTAGACCCGGATTACTGAGGGGGTCAACTGCTTGCGAGCCAACCTCCGTTAGTACCACTCCCCTATTCAATTGGACGATTTATCCCAATCCAGCCGCCAATAATTTATATTTAAATATTGATTCGGCTCCTTTATTTAAAAATAGAAAAGTGGAGATTAGAGACTTATTGGGTAGGATTTTAATAGAAAAAAACATATCTGAAACAATCAATAACACTATTGAAATATCTTTAGATAATATTTCAAATGGTATTTACATTGTTTCATTAAATCTTGATAATCAAGTATTTATGAAAAAAATTACTGTAAATAAATAGAATAGGGATTCCGAAATATCGAAATCCCTATTTTTTATTTGAATTGAATAATTATTCACCCATCACTTCCATCACCAATTCCACAACATCTTCTACATTCGGCTTGCTGAAATAATCACCATCTGAGCCATAAGGCGGGCGATGTTCTTTGGCCGTAAGCGTTCGAGGAGAACAATCCAAATACTTGTAGCCACCTTGTTTTTCTAAAACTTCGTGCAACATATATCCCGTAGCCCCACCCGGAACATCTTCATCAAAGAAAATGACACGATTGGTTTTTTTAATAGAATCTACTATTCGATGCTCAAGGTCAAACGGTAAAAGAGTTTGAATATCAATCAATTCTACCGAAACGCCGTATTCATTCAGTACGACCAAAGCCTCTTGTGCCACCCTGATACAAGAGCCATAAGTGACTAAAGTTATGTCGGTTCCTTCATTCAATACTTCTGGCACGCCCAAAGGCACCGTGAATTCACCTATATTATCGGGTAAAGCCTCTTTTAATCTATATCCGTTTAAACATTCAACAACTATTGCAGGGTCATCTGACCTTAAAAGCGTATTATACATACCCGCTGCTTGAACAAAATTGCGGGGTACACATATATATATACCTCTCAAAGAAGAAATCATCATTGCCATAGGCGAGCCGGCATGCCAAATGCCCTCCAAGCGATGCCCACGGGTACGTATAATGCAAGGTGCTTGTTGAATACCATTTGAGCGATACCTCAAGCAAGCCAAATCGTCTGTCAATGGAGCCAATGCATACACTAAATAATCCAAATATTGAATTTCAGCAATCGGGCGCAATCCACGCATAGCCATCCCAATAGCTTGCCCCATAATCGTCCACTCACGAATACCTACATCAAAAATTCTTTCCTCACCGTATTTCTCTTGCAAACCCATGAAACCTTGATTCACATCACCTATATGCCCAACATCTTCTCCAAAAGCAAAAACATTGTTGTGCTTTTCAAAAACCTTATCAAAATAGGTATTGATGATTTCATAACCATTTTTCAAAATCGGTTCACCAGAGTATTCTGCTGGAATAACGGGTACGCGTAAGGCAGAAAAAGGCGTTTCACTGTATAAATGCTTACTATATTTTTCTGTTGAGGTATTTTTAATAGATTGAATTAGCTGAGTGAGCTGATTCACCGCATCGCTCTTACACCCCCTCAGTATAAAAGCAATTTGGCGCATATTTTTTATCAATTCTGAAAGAAAAGGCTCACGCATGCCTTTTAGTTCTTTGACCAAATGCTCAATTTTAGGTGCTTTATCGGGATGAGAGGACAATAAATGTGTATAAATAGTCTCAATCTCATTTTTCACAACCACTACCTGCGAAAAATAAGCATTCCAAGCTCTGCTTTTCGATTCACGTGCCGCTGCTTTTGAGCGCAATTCAATGGTTTCTAAATCCGATTCGGATGCAAAACCGGTAGAAATAATCCATTCTCTCATCACTTTATTGCAATCCATTTGGCGTTCCCAATCGAGGCGTTCTTTGGATTTATAGCGTTCATGCGAGCCTGAGGTAGAATGTCCCTGCGGCTGCGTCATTTCTTGAATGTGAAAAATAGCGGGAATATGCGTTTTTCTCACTTTATCAATGCCTTCTTCAATTGTCTCTACCAAACTTGGATAATCCCACGCTTTACACGTATATATTTCAATGCCTTCGCCCTCTTCATTCAACTCGAATCCTCTAAGCGCCTCCGAAATGCTTCCTTTAGTAGTCTGATATTTTGAAGGAACACTGATGCCATAGCCATCATCCCAAATAAATATCGCCAAAGGAATGCGCAATACACCCGCCGCGTTTACCGCTTCCCAAAAAGGTCCTTCGGAAGTACTCGCATCACCAATCGTACAAATACAGACTTCATTGCCCATATTTGAGAATTGGGTTGATTGACGCAATTCAGCCACTTCCCTATATTTCTTAGAAGCCAACGCCAAACCTACTGCGCGAGCCATTTGACCTGCCGTGCATGAAATATCCGATGAAATATTGTGAGATTCAAGGTGATTAGTCCACTGACCCGTATTTTTATCAACAGTTGGTGATGCAAAATGGGCATTCATTTGACGACCGCCACTAAATGGATCATTTTCACTATCGGCGTATAATTGCGCAAAAAACTCTTGAGGCGTGGAGACGCCCAGTGCAAACATGAGTGTTTGATCACGATAATAACCCGCTCGCCAGTCTCCTTTTTTGAATGCTTTAGCCAGCGCTACTTGTGCAACCTCTTTACCATCTCCTAAAATACCGAATTTTGCTTTACCCGTTAACACCTCACGGCGGCCTACAAGACTAATCTCACGGCTCAATACACAGGTTTCATAATCCCTCAGTACTTCATTGATATAATTTTCTACATCATTATGCGCTGATGAAGATGGAGAATCAAGAGTTACTTTAAGTTCGAGATTTTCTGTCATTTTAAAATAATTTTCTCTCTGGTACTATTTGGTTAGTTCTAAATTTGCCGCAAAGATAACAATATTTCTTGATTAATTGTTTTGAGTAATAAAAATACTGTAACACCTGCCAATTCAGATATGTTTCCAAATTAAATTCCGAATTCTCAAACACTCTGAAATTTAATTTTAAAATTTAGGGAAAATAGAAATCGACTCTTCTCCACAATCACGGTAAAAAATTGTTAAGGCTGCATTCGCTAACTTTCACAAATTAAATTTGGGGTTTATGATGAATCTTTTTTTAGTTCTTTCTGTATAAAACTCAAAAGTGAATCTAAAAAAAACCTTCTTCCGATGAAGATAACTCTTATTCATTCTCCACACCCTAAACCTCTAAATATGTCCTAAAGTAACCATCGGCTAAACGCTACACAAAAGTATACTTCTACAAACAAATATTTTTTATTAAAATATTATAAATTTTAAAAAAACTGCACGGGTTTAGTCATAAATTTTATTCAGGAATTGAAGACAGAATTTAAGAAACTCAAATTAAGAAGCCTTTCAATAAATTCCGCTTATGAAAGTAACCATAAGTACTATTTCGAAATATTGGTTCCTCATTATTTGGAATGGATAAAAACTT
>JANPHO010000768.1:0-2209 GCA_031424515.1 Saprospiraceae bacterium | reverse complement strand
AAAACGACATTTTGAGTATTAAAAACGACACATTGAGTACAATAAAACGACATTTTGAGTGCTTTAAACGACACATTGAGTGCGAAAAACGACATTTTGAGTACATTTTTTTATTTCCCTATCTTGTGGGTATAAATCATTGATAATCATTGGTAATTGCTTTTAAATCATTTGAGAAAAAATGATTTAAAACGACATTTTGAGTATTAACTTGATTAGTTAACCTTTTTTGCCAACTATTTATGCTGCTTACAAGGTTCTAAAAACGACATTTTGAGTATAAAAATTCAGCACATCGTATTTCCCTTTGCATTCGGTTGTTCTTAATTAAATTAAAAACGACATTTTGAGTACGTTTTAAAAAATAATAAACGACATTTCATTTATTATGTCGTTTTTGTATATTTGCATTATGAATAACAAAGATGATAACAAGGGACGAACCAATATAAATAAGATTGAGAAGAACAATCTGTCGGTTACCCAATCCAATAGTTTGATAGAGGCTTATTATTCTTCTAATTTGACAACTCTCGCTCACAAAGTTGCCAAACTCATCATTGGTTTCATTAACCCCAATGATCCGCGCGAAACGCTGAAAGTGACGATGTCCATTACTCAATTAAAATATTATTTGGGTTGGTCGCAAGGCACGGCTTGGAATCGTTTTTACTCAGACCTTAAAGATATTGCTAAACGTTTGAATAAAGAACCCATTGAAATTCCCTTTGACAATGGCAAGGTTTTGAACGCTTTTTTCCTGTCATCTTATTTGTTAGATATACCCAAAGGCGAAATCACTTTCACGGTTTCACCTGACCTTGTGCCGCATTTGACGGCATTAAAAGGCAATTTTACGACTTATCAACTCAAATATATTCCGAGATTGACAAGCACTTACGCCATCCGTTTGTACGAATTATTTAACCAATATAAAAAAATCGGGCATAGGCAATTTGATGTCGAAGATTTTAAGAAAAAAGTCGGCGCACCCATGACATATACCTATAATGATTTGAAAAAAAGGGTGATTGTACCGTCGCAGATTCAATTGAAAGAAAACACCAATTTAGCCTTTAAATTTGAAGAAATTAAGACTGGGCGCAGTGTTACGGGGTTGCAGTTTTTAATTTTTACCAATACGCCTACTAAAG
This sequence comes from Saprospiraceae bacterium, assembly GCA_031424515.1. GTDB lineage: Bacteria > Bacteroidota > Bacteroidia > Chitinophagales > Saprospiraceae > JAAFJT01. Next base: position 1,055 of record JANPHO010000768.1, on the reverse strand, counting down.
AGACGAACCAAGCCGAATTGAGCTTTTTGGTGGATACATTGGGAGAGATGGAGGAGGAAACGTCCGCTTTTTCTCAGATTATCATTGAGCAACTGGAAGGTTTTGGGATAAATCAGCAAAACATAACGGCTTATTTGGTACAAGGTTTTGATATAATTGGGGATGTTACGAAAAGAGCGGCGGCTCAGCTGCGCTGTTCGACCCTTGAAGTGTATTACCTTGAAAAGTTGGCATTGCTGCGACAAAGTAAAAATAAAGATAATCCGACGGGTTTTTTGATAAAAGCCTTGAAAGAAGATTGGGTAAGCACCCAAGTTGTTTTGCCGATTAAAACGTCCGAAACCACAGCTCAGCGCAAAGAAGCGGAGAAGAAAATCAAAGCCATAGAACGCCAAATTGAAAAATTAAGCAAAGACAGAAACTCGATTAACATGAAAGTTATCGAAGAGCTAATACAAGATGAATTCATTTTAAGAAAGGCTTATGACATTGTTATTGAAGGCTTGGGACCTTTTTTTAAAACTCACTTAGCAAAAATTTCCCATCTACCTATAAAAGAACAATATAATGACAATATATTTATAACCCAAAGTATACATTCTGAGCTGATGAAATTATATCATGATAGATTTACGGATGCGCAAGACTTGGATATTCAAATCGCCGAGCATAAAATACACATTTCAGCGTTGAAAGGGGAGTGGGGGCTTTAAAATGTGATATTTATTGCTTTTATTATAAATGTTATATTTATAGTATTGCCATTTTGAGCGAAGCACTTGAAATAATAAAAGTAAGTGTTGAGACTAAATTCTTTATAAGGATTCTAATTTTTCAAATGACTGATTTTCAATGGATTTTCAAAATTTAAAGATAAAAAATGCGTGAATGTAATTTAGTATGTGACAATTACATTACTCCAAATTGTGCTACCCGCATCAGATAATTTCGTTTAAGTGGTTTCAATCCTTCTTTTCAAATGGAATACTCACGAAGTCTATCATTTATACTTTCCATTTACTGAGGGGGTTGTTTCAATCCTTCTTTTACAATGG
>JANPHO010000767.1:0-12218 GCA_031424515.1 Saprospiraceae bacterium | reverse complement strand
GATAACGCTTTCAAAAAGTGTCGCAGCTTCATTCATGCGGCTATTATTGTTTTGAAATAAAATGACTTTACCAAGTAGGGCTTTTGCAGCGCCTTTGGTGCTACGTCCCAATTCCTCAGGAATGACCGAGTCGGGAAATTTGGGTTCAGCAACAGCTTCTTTCAAATCTTTTTCAATTTGAGCATAAATTACTGAGGGGGTAGTTTGTGTTTGTTTATAAATCGCATCAGCCCCTAAAGTATTGGTAATCAAGGGAATATTGCCAAATAAACGCACTAAATCAAAGTAAAAATAAGCTCTCAAAAACTTAGCTTCGGCAGTATAACGCGCCTTTTTTTCAGCTGTCAAGCCTACAATATCCGTGGCTTGCATTTTTTCTAAAATCAAATTAGCCCGATAAATACCCGCATAGTTTTTATTCCACAAACCCCGCTGAGGACCCAAATTAGGGTCGAGAGTGAATTTATCCCAAGCCAACCAAGAGGGTTGGTCGGAGGCGTCGCTTCCTCCTGTATGGCAATCGTCGGAAGCTGTATTGAGTAAGCCTAATTTCATTGTCCAGCCATTTGTGCCACCCCATTGCAACACATCATATACGGCAACAAGCCCTTCAAAAACTTCTTTATCTGTTTTATAAAAATTGGTTTCGAGCTTTGTACCGATGGGTTTTAACTCAAGAAAATCCTTGCTACAAGCCTGCATCAATAACAGACCTACGACCAAAAGCCCGATTTTATGATTGATATATTTCATGTCTTTTATTTTTAAAATTTATCAAAACGTTAGGTTACCACCCACCAAAAAGAAGCGAGCTTGAGGATAAATACCTCTATCTACACCAAAACTTCCACCCCCGATTTCAGGGTCAAAACCTTTCGCTTTGGTTAAAGTTAAAAGGTTGTTACCCGACACATAGACACGGCACTTTTTTATCCCAACTTTTGAGACAATACTGAGGGGTATTGTGTAGCCGAGTTGTAGCGTTCGAATACGGAAAAATGAACCATCTTCCACATAAAAATCAGAAGAACGGCTGAAATTTTTATTTGGGTCGTTCATCACAAGGCGCGGGTAGGTGTTTGAAGTACCTTCACCTGTCCAGCGCGCCAATGCATCGGTAGTCATATTTGCCATTTGCAAATCGAAGCGGCGATTGGCTCTATAAACTTGATTCCCAGAAACGCCTTGACCAAACAAAATAAGGTCAAAACCTTTACAAGCGGCTGCAAAATTGAAACCGTAAGTAAGGCTTGGTGTTGGGTCGCCGATTTTAGTGCGGTCATCAGCATCAATTTTACCGTCACCATTAATATCTTTAAAACGGAAATCACCTGCCCTTGCTTCGGGTTGAAGCAGTGCACCATCTTTGCCTTTGTAAGCTGCTACTTCGGCTGGATTTTGAAAAATGCCGTCGGTTTTATAGCCAAAGAAATAACCAAAAGGCTCACCCACCGAAGTACGCGTAATTTCAAGCCCTTGTGGACTGAACGTTTGACCGACTAAAAACTTCTTTTCAGGTCCCAAATCAGTCACTTTATTGATAATTTTGGACACATTGCCACTAAATTCGAGGTTTAGTTGTCCTATTTTTTTACTGTAACCCAATTCTAATTCTACGCCTGTATTTTCCATCGAAGCGATATTACCCACGGGACCAGCATTGCCCACATAACCGGGTACTGCAATATCTAACAACATGTCTGTTGTCGCTTTTTTAAACCAATCAAGTGTAACAGATACGCTTTTGAAAATTTTAGCGTCAAAACCGATATTGGTTTGCGTAGTTCCTTCCCAGCGCAAATCGGGATTGGCTAAGGCAACGGGCGTTACACCATTGATTAATCTTTCAGTTGCACCGAAGGTATAATTACGGAAGCCGCCAATGGTAGAAACGAAGCGGAAATCACCTATTTTATCATTGCCATTCACGCCCCAAGAGCCTCTTATTTTGAGGAAATTGATGGTATTATTTTTCTTTAAAAACTCTTCTTCCGTCACAACCCAACCAACAGAAATAGATGGGAAAGTACCAAAACGATAGTTTTCACCAAACTTAGGTGAGCCGTCCCTACGGAATAAACCCGAAAATAGATATTTCCCTGCGTAATCATAGGTGATACGCCCTAAATAAGAAACGAGCGCTCCTTGATATTCAAAACCCGAGAAGCTCTGTTTATCGGGTGCAACGGGAAACAATAAAGAAGCGTCTTTTATATCCGTAACTGGAATATCTTGTACCGAACCAGCAATACCATTTCCGTTGTTGCGCTCGGCAACCATTCCTGCCAAAATAGTAAGATTGTGTTTTTCTGCGAAGCGCTTGTTATACGTAATAGTATTATCCCAAATCCAATAAATGCCCCGATTTTGTGCTCTTGAATAGCGATTAAGGTCTAAGCGATTTGCTGCATTGAGATAATATGTAGGCGAAAAAGCCTCACTGCCCCAATAAGCGTAATCAACTCCGTAACTTGTACGGTATTTTAATCCCTTTATTGGTTCAATTTCAGTGAAAACATTACCCGTAATTTTATCACCCCAACCAACGCTTTGCTGCACTTGTATAGCTGCCAAAGGATTTAAAACCTCGGATGTGACATAAGATGAAATGCCGTACGGTTGTCCGTTTTCATCTTTTACAACTGGGAAATTTTTAAAAATAGAGCTATTCAATACATCAGGACGGGTCTCTATAATAGGTGTCAAAGGGTCTAAATTGACAGCTCTACTGAGGGGAGAACCGTATTCGGTATTCTCTGGAACGCCTCTGCCCGTATTGCGGGAATAGCCTAAAGTATTGCCAAAAGTGATGAAATCAGTGATTTTATGCGTTGAATTGAAACGCACTGAATAGCGTTGAAAGCGGGATTGTGCCGATGAGACAATGCCTGATTGGTCATTATAACCAAAAGAAGCAAAATATTGAGAGCGACCTGCCCCTGCCGAAATGCTCACTTCATGGTTCTGAATGGGGGCGTTTTTGGCAAAAACAGCCTCTTGCCAGTCCGTTCCGACACCCAAAGCATCGGGATTAGAAAACAAGACTTGACCACCCGAAGCCGCTGAAGATTCATTCATCAAAATACCGTACTGACGACCATTCAAAAGGGATAATTTGCGGGCAGTATTCTGCACACCATAGTAAGTGTTTAACGACACTTCCATCATATCTTTTTTACCCTTTTTTGTCGTCACGATGATAACACCATTGGCAGACCGTGCGCCATAAATAGCAGCTGAAGCAGCATCTTTCAATACTTCGATACTTTCAATATCGCCTTGATTGAGATACTCAATTCCACCGTTGATAGGTACGCCATCCACGACGTAAAGCGGTTCGGAATTGTTAATGGAGGTAGTTCCTCGAATCCGCACTGTCGCTCCACTGCCAGGTGCACCAGAGTTTGTGGTCACACGCACGCCCGAAGTTCTACCCAAGAGGGATTGTTCGATACGCTGCACAGGCATATTTTCAAGGTCAGATGCGCGTACTTTTGAAATAGCACCTGTTGTTACACTCTTCTTTTGCGTGCCGTAACCCACAACGACCACTTCATTCAATACATCAGAACTCTCAAGCGTGACATTAATTACTGTTTTATTGCCTACGGCAACTTCCTGTGTTTTGTAGCCAATAAAAGAGCAGCTTATAATAGCATTTTTACCACTTATTTTAAGAGAAAAATCGCCGTTTTCATCTGTGATTGCGCCATTTTGAGTGCCTTTTTCAATAATTGATGCACCAATTAAACTGCCACTTACATCACTCACTTTGCCCGTAATAGTTGTCGTATTTTGGGCTTCAATTATAGAAAAAGAGAATATCAAAAGCAGGGCTAAGCTGTATTTTATATATGCCATGTTTAGTTTATTTAAAAAAAAATCATACGTGAGGGGTAAAATGATACCCCTCAGTATTTGAATGATTTTCATGCTTTTAATTAATGTTGTATCACAATCTTTTGCGTTTGCATTACTTCACCTGCACGTACAGCCACAATATATAAGCCACTTGGAAGGGCTTTTGTCGAGATTGTTGTTTGATTACTACTCAGTATTTGTGTTAAAACAGCTGCTCCTGAAGTATTCATCAGGGTCAATGTTTTTGTTTTATTGAGCGGTTCAGATGCCATTTCTACGGTTAAAAATTCGTCAGATACTGAGGGGTATGCTTTGAATAAGTTATTAACCAACTGTATATCACTTGTACCCGTTGTTGATTTGTAGAAATAAACATTGTCCACAAAAACGGTGGAAGCCGAAGATGAAATGACCAATTGCGCCATGCTCGCCTTGGCTTTCAACCCAGTGAAACTACTGAGGGGTATGTCAAAACTTATCCATTTTCCGGTTGCAATGGCAGGTGTACTTGTTGCGGTGTAAGCCAATTCATGTTCCGAATCATCGCCACCACCAAAAGCGTTATTTGCACCAAAATCCACCAATTTTATCTTGAAATTAGTTGCATCAGGCGACCAAATATCCATGCGGAAATGGGTCATATCTTTTGCATTGACCGTTTTTGAAACGAACTCAATACCTGCAAAAACGAGATTTGTATATTTTCTTGTAGAATCATTGGTACCGATGACAAAATTACTCACATCCGCTTGGTCCCAAGAAGCCGACCATGTGTCCACAGGCACGTTTGTGTAAGCATTACTAAATAATGAAATCACATTGGCTGCAGCTTGTGTAGGTGTAGGCGCTGACGTTGTTGGATTAGTAGGTACAACAGCCACACTTTTATAGAAATAAACATTATCTACAAAAACAGTAGACGTCGAAGAAGATAAAATCAACTGTGCTAATTTTGCCTTTGCCTTCAAACCCGTAAAATTACTGAGGGGTATGTCAAAACTCACCCATTTGTTTGTCTCTACTGCTGGATTAGTTGTAGAGGTATAAGCCAATTCATGCTCCGAATCGTCACCACCACCAAATATGCCATTGGCACCAAAATCCACTAATTTTATTTTAAAAGATGTAGCATTAGGCGACCAAATATCGATGTGAAAATGGGTCATATTCGTTGCATCAATGGGTTTTGTCGTAAATTCAATCCCTGCAAAAATAAGATTTGTGTATTTTCTGATACTATCACTCGTTCCAATCACAAAATTGCTTACATCGGCTTGATCCCAAGATGCTGACCATGTATCCACTGGTACATTGGTATAAGTATTACTGAAAAGTGAAATGACGTTCGCTGCCAATGGCGTAGGCGTAGGAGCCGATGCTGGTGGATTTGTTGCAGCTGCAACATTCACAGTCAAGGTACCTGTTGCGTTTACAGTACCTAATTTACCTGTAATCGTTGTCGTACCTGCGGCAACTGCTGTCCCTTGACCCGCAGCACTTACCGTTGCAACAGCCGTGTTAGAGCTTGTAAAAGTGAAATTAGCCGCTGCAATTGACAAGGATTGATTGACACTGTTAACGGGTACTGTAGCTGCAGTACCATTAATTGAGAAATTTGCACCTATTAAAACATTCACCGTCTCAGTAGCCATAGCTGGGGCAAACGTACCGATAACACCTGATGCAAGGGTTTCATATTGGATATCATCAAACCAAATCGTGTAAGCACCCTCTTCTGCACCTTCAGCAAAATGGAATAAACCCGTTTCAGCCGTCAATTTAGAGGCATTAGGGATAGGGATAATGTACTTTTTCCATGTTGTAGTGAGTGCAATAGCATTCCATTCAGTTTGGAAAGTGCTTGTAGTGGCGTTATTGCTTAACCCTGCCACATTGAGCGCTTTAGCAGCAGAAGCTTTCGCCCAAAAACTGACCGCATTATAAGCCGTTAAATTTTGCGCCATTGCTGCTTTCAATGCACCACCTGTATAACCGGCCGCAGGTACAACCACTTTCAGGGAAGATGTACCAGCGTTTTTTTCGGTGTTGTCAATCGAAATTGCATTGACAGAGCCACCAAACTCAGCAAACGTGACGCCTGTTGCGTAATTATCGGTAAACACTGCTTGAGCGAAAGAGACACTTTTGAAAGCTATTAAAAGACCAATAGCCAATGTCCATTGAGTAAATTTTTTCATCATCCTTGTTGATTTTTAAAATGTAAAAAATATTTTGTCTTAAACAAGCATTGCTTGCGATTGTTTGGCAAATATGTTACAAATTAAAATATTATGTTAAAAATGAAGCAAGACAAAAACAAGACAGGCTCAAAAAGCTCTTAAATACTCGTCTAAATCTTCTTCAACTGATAAGTTCAAGCGCTTTTTCAAACGGTAGCGGCTTTTTTCAACGCCTAACACGGAGATATTAAGTAACGCCGCCATTTCTTTATTACTCATATTGAGGCGGGTGAGGGCGCACATGCGGAGGTCGTTTTGGGTGAGTATTGGGTGCTTTTTAAGCAATTCAGTTGTGAAATTTTGATTAATTTGGTCGAAATAAAGGGTGAATTGTTCCCAGCTTTTTTCACCTTCTATTTCTGTTTTTAAGGTCATTTTTAAACCCCTTAGTAATTTGTTTTTATCATCCTCATTGGCATTACGAATCGCCTCTAACTCTTCATTGAGAGCAATGAGAATTTCATTTTTATGAGCCGTCTGAGCCGCTTTTGACATCAGTTCCGAATTTTTAGATTGAATTTCATCTACCAATTTTTCATTTTGCAATTGCAAAAAAGCTTGCTCAGAGGCTAATTTTTCATTCGTAAGTGTCAATATTGCTCTTTCTGATTCTAAAACCCTTTGGCGCAAATCCATTTCTCGACGCTTGGTATAAATCCGTAAAGCCAAGACAGCCAAAGCAGTGAAAGCCATAAATAATAAAAATTTGAACCACCAAGTTTTCCAAAATGGCGGGGCTATCACTATTTTTATGGTCTTTTCATCGCTCCAAACGCCATTATTATTTGTTCCTTTTACCCTAAATGTATAAGTGCCGGGGTCAAGATTGGTGTAAGTAACCATCCTTTGTTCACCCGTCGTGCTGCGCCACGTATCATCAAAGCCATCCATTTTATAGGCATATTGATTTTTTAGTGGCTCTGTAAAATCTAAAGCTGCAAATTCAAATGAAAAGGCGTTATCATAATATGAGAGCGGAATCTCAGCCACTTCTTCAAGGCTTTTTGCTAAAATCGTACGGTTATCTGCCAACCTTCCGACGGGCACAGTCTGGTTGAAAATTTTAAAATCCGTTAAAACGACTTTGGGCTTTTTATCAAAAAACTGCACATCTTTGGGTCGAATAAGGGTCAAACCATTGATACCCCCAAAGTACAATACCCCCTCAGTATCCAGCACCATTGCCGATTGATTGAACTGATTGGCATTAAAAGACGGATTGCGTTGAAAATCAAAGTTCAAAAATTCCTTTTTTTCAACATCAAAACGACTGATACCCTTGAAAGTACTTATCCATAAATAACCACTTTTATCTTCTAAAATACCCATAACCGCATTAGAAATTAAACCATTTTGGCTTGTAAAATGCTCAAATTGATTGTCTTTTCCCAGCCAAAGATTCAAACCACCACTTTCAGTGCCTACCCACAAACGGCCTTTCGTATCTTGAAAAAGGCAACGGATATCATTGGCAGAAAGGCTCTGGGGCTTACTGTTTTCTTGAATAAAATGCGTAAAATGCCCCGTTTTTGTGTTTAAAAAATTCAAACCCGTGGTATTTGTTCCAACCCATACACCTTTAGTTTTATCTACAAGCACCGTTATTACATCATCACTCGAAATACTGAGGGGGTCATTGAGATTGTGGCGATATTGCTGAAAGATTTGTGTTGAGGTATTTAAAAAATTCAAACCACCTCCTAAAATACCTAACCAGAGGTTGCTACTATCTCCTTCGGCTATAGACCACACGTTATTACCACTGATACTGAGGGGGTCATTTGAGCGTGTGCGATAATGCTTAAAACTGCCATTTTTTGAGTCAAAAAGGCTTAAACCATCATTAAAATAGCCCAACCAAAGCCGCTTTTGACTGTCTTCAAAAATTGTTTTTACCACATTCCCATAACCCACGGGATTGTTGGGAATGACTGAAAAAAGCATATTTTTCTTATCTAAAACATTCAAACCACCGCCATCTGTACCCACAAATATCCGTCCATCCGTCGTTTTACTTAGGCTCAATACGGAACGGTGGCTGAGCTCTCGAGGCTTATTTCCTGTATGAGTAAAATTTTCAAACGATGTTTTATGGGCTTTAAAAACATTCACGCCACCATTGTAAGTACCAATCCAAATATTTTTATCATGGTCGATAAGTATATCTAAGAGAGCATTTGTATTGAGTGTATTAGACGTTTTGGGGTAGTCAAAAACGGTTACTAATTGCGTTTTAGGGTTAAAAACATTCAATCCGCCGCCATCAGTTGCCAAGTATAAATCCCCATCAGAGCTTTCAGCAATACCCATGATGTTATTAGAAGTTAAGCCATTTTGTAGCGCAAACTGCTGTATTTGTTTGGTTTTATTGTCAATTTTATACAAGCCAGAGCCCTCAGTACCAACCCAAATAGTACCTTTTTTATCAGCAAAAAGCGTTTTTCTATAACTATCAAAATCAGTATTCCCCGCTTGAGTGGTATGTAATTCCTGAAAATCTTGTTTGTTATCCTCAAAATAATAAATGCCTTTTCCTTTAGTGCCTAACCAGATAATACCATTTTCATCTTGAACGACTTTCGATACTGCATTGTCTTTTAATTGGCTGTTTTTATTGTCAAACTGTTTTGAGGTATGGGTTTTAGGGTCAAAAACCAAAACACCTTTATCCATTGTGCCTATCCAAATATGCCCATTTTTATCTTCAAATAGTGTTTTAACCCAACTTTTAGATATTTCTGCAAATGCACTATCGTCTTTTAAATTTTTGAACTGACCCGTGTTACTGTTTCGGATATTTAAACCATCTGTTTGGGTACCAACCCAAATATTGCCTTGCTTATCTTCAAGCAGGCATTGAATACTTTTACCTTGAAAACCCAGAGAATCAGGCTTATTTTGCTTAAAAATACGGCAATTATACCCATCATAGCGGGCTAAACCATCTTGTGTACCAAACCATAAAAAGTCATTTTTATCTTGCATCAAACAAAAAACGGTATTATGTGGCAAACCATCAACGATAGTTATGTAGTCAATTTGATTTTTGCTGAGTTGCGCAGTCAAGCAATTGACCCACATCAAAAAGCAAATTAAAAAGCCTAACCGAGCTTGTTTCATTGAGAAAAGATTTATTTTCCTTGTTTTTCTACCCAATTTTATTGAACACTTAAAATAAAATCATAAAAAAAGCCAAAGTAGCAAAATTCTGAAAAGCAGTAGAATTAAAATTTGTAAAACAGGCTGTTAAGTTATCAAAAAAAACATTCATGTCTGAAGAAAAATGTATGCCCCCTCAGTATAAGTAGTTAAATTTAAATAATCGACACAACTTGGTTCAAGTTTTAAACTTGAACCAAGTTGTAACTAATTGAAATTACCGATTATTTAGCCCAATTACTTAAAAGCCCATTTGGTATATTTTGATGTTTTCACAACCCTTGATTTACACGACACTATTTTCAATCTTTTTATCGAAAAAGTAAAATACACTCAAACATAAACGCTAATTTGCTTTAAATTTTTAATTAAACAACAAAGCAATGAATAGAAGAGATGCCATAAAACAAGCTGCCATTTTATTAGGCGGAACACTATCAGCACCGACACTAATGGCAATGAGCCGTTTTGAGCAAAAAACTTCACTTTATACTGAGGGGGTACTTTTTAATTTGACAGAACTGCAACGAAAAATTGTAGCAGAAGTCGCTGAAATGATTATTCCTAAAACGGATACCGTTGGCGCAAAAGATGTGGGCGTTCCTGCTTTCATCGAATTGATGCTTAAAGACTGTTATGCCCAACCGGAGCATCTGAGTTTTATGGAAGGCGTAATGGCTTTGGAGGAATCTAAATTTTTAGATATGGACGCATCCATGCGCACGGAAAAGTTGAAAAAAGTGGAAGCTGAAACCAAAGCTATGATGAAAGCCCGCGAAGTCAAACAAACCAAAATGGGTGATAACGACGACAAAGAGGAAATGAAAGCCGCTCCGAAAGGCATTCCATTCTGGCGTTTGATGAAAGAATTGACGCTTTTAGGCTATTTCACATCCGAAAAAGGCATAAAAGCCTCTTTTGAATATGTCCAAATTCCGTCAAAATTGGAGGTCATTAAGTTAAAACCCAATCAAAAAGCGTATGCCTATTGAGTATTTAGTTTTAAGTGTTTGGTGTTTAGAAATCTAAAAATGACTTATCTCTAACTTTTAATTAAAAAAACATGAATTTGAATATAAATGCTCAAAAAAAGAGCAATTTCGATGCTATTGTAGTCGGTTCGGGTATGACAGGCGGTTTTGCTGCCAAAGAATTAACTGAAAAAGGTCTAAAAGTTCTGATGATAGAACGGGGTCGTGAAATCAAACATGGTCAGGACTACGACACAGCCATGAAAGAGCCGTGGGATTTTGACCACAGGGGCAAAGTCACCGCTCATTCTGCCGAAGAATTGTGGGCAAATAAACGTTTTGGAAATTTAGCCAATGAGGAAACGGGCGGCTTTTTTACCAACGATAAAGATAATCCATACCTTGAAAAACGCCCTTTCGATTGGATTCGTGCTTATCACACGGGCGGAAAATCCATGCACTGGGGTCGGCAATCGTATCGTTGGAATAAGCAAGATTTTGAAGCCAATGCTAAAGAAGGAATTGGCGTGGATTGGCCCATTCGCTACGAAGATTTAGAAAAATGGTACACTTATGTCGAGAAATTCGTGGGTGTCAGTGGTCAAAAAGAAGGTTTAGATGTCTTGCCCGATGGCGATTTTTTACCCCCGATGCCTATGTTTGCGCCTGAACTGCATTTCAGAAAAATGATGCTCGAAAAACTGAATCGCCCCGTGACGATTGGTCGCATCGCCAATTTGACCCAGCCACAAGCGGAGCATACGAAATTAGGCAGAGCATCCTGTCAATACCGCAGCAAATGTGCGCGCGGTTGTCCGTATGGGGCGTATTATAGTTCACTATCAGGTGCCATTCCTGCCGCCAATTTGACGAAACGATTGACAACTTTGCACGATTCGATTGTTTCAGAGATAATTTACGATGAAAAAAAGCAAAAAGCGACGGGTGTGCGGGTCATCAATCAAAAAACCATGCAAGTACAGGAGTATTTTGCAAAAATCATATTCCTCAACGCAGGCTCAATGAATACGGCGGGTTTGATGCTCAACTCAAAATCCAATCGTTTTCCAACGGGCTTAGGGAATGACAGCGACCAAGTGGGGCGCAATATCATGGATCACCACCTTGGGGTAGGGGCGACTGCGACTATTGACGGTTTTGAAGATGATTATGTATTCGGGCAACGCCCAAATGCCTTGTACATTCCGCGTTTTCGGAATTGGGGCAGTGATAAACAGTCTTATTTGCGGGGCTTTGGTTATCAAGGCGGTGCTAATCGGGCAAGTTGGAATAGGGGCGTAAATGCCGATGGTTTTGGCGCAAGTTTCAAAGAAGATTTGACCAAGCCTGGCAGTTGGACAATCGGCTTTGGCGGCTTCGGCGAGGTTTTACCGAACCCTGATAACCGTATGTATTTGGATGAAAATAAAAAGGATAAATGGGGTATCCCAATGATTATTTTTGATGCCGCTTTCGGTGAAAACGAAATAGCGATGCGTAAAGACATGATGCAATCTGCGATGGAAATGCTCGATGCCGCAGGTTTTAAAAACATCGCAGGCAATAATCGTCAAGATGTACATTTGGGATTAGGCATCCACGATATGGGCACAGCCCGCATGGGTCGTGACGCTAAAACCTCCGTTTTGAATAGTTTTAATCAAGTTCATGCTTGTAAAAACGTGTTTGTTACGGACGGTGCAGCAATGACTTCATCGTCGTGCGTCAATCCGTCCATTACGTACATGGCGTTGACCGCACGGGCGGCGGATTTTGCGGTAAAAGCATTGAATAAGCAGGATTTGTAGTTAAAAATTATAAAAAAGGCGGTTTTTTAATAAAACTGCCTTTTTTATTAAAAATACTGAGGGGTTGCCAAGTTCAGCAATATTAATTTTTGATATTACTTGGACAAATAATAGATGCGATGAATTCAAAATTCAAATATTTATAAATGGGTGCAACCAAGAATTGTAGAAAATTATTT
>JANPHO010000766.1:0-2260 GCA_031424515.1 Saprospiraceae bacterium | reverse complement strand
ATGAAAAAATCATACTACCCTTCAGTATCCCGCCGGAGTGACAAAGTAGGGTTCGAAATGGCATGATAATGAACATATTAAGTCCTTTTTTATCCATCTGAAAAAAATGATTACCCAATACTCTTTTTCACATCTCAATGTGGGCAATAAAATCCACAAAATAATAGCTATTGGGCAAATAAATCCACAAAAAATGGAAAATAGAGGCGAGTGTGTTTAAATTTAATCGAAAATATTTTCGATTAATCTAATAGACTTTATGAACAGAATGATTTTATAATAACGCATGAGATTAACTTTAAACGATGAAATACGACAAGATAGGTATGAAGGGCAAGGATGCTGGAACGAAGTAAGAAGATTTAAAAATACTAAAAACCTAAATTTTACTTTGTCCCTAAATTAAAAGTGTATTTAATTCCCTTTATTAAAAAACAAATTGCGCCTATTGATGACCATTTTTTCACCTTTTTTTGCAAATTTTATGGTCATATAAATGGATAAAATGACGGTCAATAATCGAATAATATTGGCAATTGTGCCACCTAAAGCGTTGTCTGCTACGTTAAATACCATCCAAACTGTGTTCATTAAGCAATGTAAGGTAATCGGCACCCATAAATTAAATGCCCATTCCGTATAAAGCCATGCAAACCACAAACCGCCCACAAATGTAACCGCAAAAACCCCCAAGGCTTGTGTGGAATTGTGGCTTTGCGACAAATGCAAAACGCCAAACAGAAAGGCTTCTATAAAATCAGCTAAAACAATTCCCCATTTGGCGTGCTTGAATAAATGCCCAAATAAAAAGCCCCGAAATAAAATCTCTTCGCCCAAACTGGCAAATAAGCAATAGGCGATGATGGTACTAAAATTAAAGGTGTCGCTCATTTAAAAAAAAACAATCCCCCCAATTATCATCGGTACACACATCAAAAATGCGATGCCAGCACCCCTCAGTATTTGGCGATTTAAACCCAATTCTGAAAAAGGATTGGATTTTGGGAAAAGAAGTTTTGTCGCAATCAAAGGTATTACTATCCATAATGACATGGCTAAACAATATTTCAATTCTTTATTGGATGTAAAAAAACTAAAAAGTTTACCAGAATTAAAAAACAAAAGTACTGAAATAGCAAATATGAGAATGACGGAAACGGAAATTTTAAACGTTTTTGACATGATATATTGCATTGAGAATTTTATAAAAGGACTTGTTTGATTTTGATACAACAAAGGTGCAACAAGTCTTTTTTCAAAACTTAACGATTGTCAAACCAACCGTTTTTGACCGCCAACGCTCTGTCCTAGGAAAAAGCCGTTGGCAGTCAAAAACCGAGGGTTGGCAGAATGAACACTTGCATTTCTCCTTAACTACCTTATTTTTAGAGAAATTTTAAAAAAAATGACGACAAAATCTTGGAAGTTTTACGGGGCTTTATGGTCGGTTTTTCACATTGTCAGTTCAACAATTGACTACGCTATGAGTCGAGGTAAAACTCCGTGGGGGTTAAGTTATTTCTCTAACTTATTCAATATCAATGGTTTAATATTCCTTTTTCAAGCCATTGTGATGTGTTCAATAATCATCTGGTCGAGCAAAATATTTTTTAAAACCAAGCCTTTGCTGTTTTTTGTTATAATGGCCGTTCCGTTGCTTTTTATGTCAATGGCGATAGATTTTACGGCAAGTTGCTTGGTAGAAGATTGTATCAGCACCTTTTCCTTGGCTCAGTTGATTAACAATAGGGCAACTATTAATGGTACAGTAGTCATTTTTGGTTTTATGGTAAAACTTTTCATAGATTTTTTAGAAACCGAGGAGTCAAAAAAACAACTTTTACATGAAAAAAATGGTATCGAATTGGCTTTCTTGAAATCACAAATAAACCCACATTTTCTGTTCAATATGCTCAATAATCTCTACGGTTTGTCGCTTTCAGAACCCGAAAAAACGCCCGATGCCATCATCAAACTTTCGGATATGATGCGTTATATGCTTTATGAAAGCAATGCTGATAAAGTGCCGTTGCAACAGGAAATAGCCTATTTAAAAAGCTATATAGAGCTACAAAAGCTTCGGTACGATGGCACGACCTATATTTATTTTGACATAAAAGGCATTGAAAGAGGACAACAAATTGCCCCTCTTTTATTGATTTCATTCGTTGAAAATGCCTTCAAACATGGGGAAGTTTTTGACCCGCAGCACCCCCTCAGTATGATGCTCAGTTTTGATGAAAAAAACGTGATTTTTGAA
>JANPHO010000765.1:0-2979 GCA_031424515.1 Saprospiraceae bacterium | reverse complement strand
AAAATAAGGGCAAAATACTGAGGGGGTAAAGTGGTACCCTCAGTATTTTGCTCTCATTGAACTTGACTATACTTTTCTACCCAAATATTTTGAATAGTCGGGTAAGATGGTTTCATATTCTTGAAACATGAGAGGAGAAGTCAGTATGAAATCGGCGGTGGCTCTATCGCACGCCACTAAGATATTCCATGCCACAGCCAAGCGCAAAAGTGCCTTTATATCGGGGTCGTGTGGCAAGGCTTCCATAGGATCCCAGAAGAAAATAATCACATCAATTTTACCTTCGGCAATGGCGGCTCCAATTTGCTGGTCGCCTCCGAGCGGCCCACTTAAAAAACGGTGCACGGGAATATCCAGCGCATCTTCTAATAAAATGCCCGTCGTTCCTGTTGCCGAAAGTTGGTGTTTTCGAAGGGCATCTCGATTGTATATTGCCCACTCAACGAGGTCGGGCTTTTTATGGTCGTGGGCGATGAGGGCTATCCGCTTTCGGGCTTCTAATTTTCTGGTAGGCATAATTAATGGTTTTTAATTCTAAAATAAATTCAAAAATAGCATTTTTTGACTTTAGCTATACACCAAACCATAAGAATACCTTATTTATTCGGCTCAATAGTTTGAGTTGAAACGACTTTAATAGGAGTGGGTAGAGGTATTGGCAATATTATTGAGTAGTGGATTTAATTGAAATAAAGGCTTGTTAAATGCCTTTTTCGGTGTAGCAAATATTTTAAATACGAGATTTGAGATATGCGATATTAGTTCGTGCAACACTCCCCCCACCGTTTCGTAACACCAGCAACGGCATTTTATTTTTAGCAAATACCCGTTTTGCTTGATGAGTGAAATGTTAAATTTTAAAATTTTATATTATTTTATATAAAATAAACGATTATAGTAAATATATCTTAAAACCTAATTTTTAACGCTGCATACTTTTGTGGCAAAACATATTACTTACTTATGAAAAGCCTTAAACAAGCCTTAATTCTAATCCTATGCGTAGCGATTACCCCCTCAGTATTTTCACAAAAAGCACCTATTAAATTCGGCAAAATTGATGAAAAAGACCTCAATATGACCGTTTATGACAAGGATTCTTCCGCTTCTGCTGTCATTTTATGCGATTATGGCGATACTTACATGGAGTATAACACCAATAAGAATAGCTTTGAAATGATTTATTTTAAACATTTGCGCGTCAAAATTTTCAAGGCGGATGCTGATGTGGTGAATACATTTGCCAATATCGAAATTCCGATTCGCCGCATTGATGGTCAAAATCAAGATTTGATTACCGATTTAAAAGCGGCTTCTTACCACTTAGAAAACGGGAAAGTGAAAGATACTAAAATGGATAAATCAAATGTATTTGAGACAAAGCAGTATGATAACTATTTTATTAAAAAATTAACGATTCCTGAAGTAAAAGATGGGGTAATCTTGGAATATTCCTATAAAATTACTTCGGATTTCTATTTTTATCCGCGAACATGGTATTTTCAAGGGTCATATCCGATAATTTTATCGGAATATCGTTTTGCGTATCCAGAGTATTTTTATTACGCTTTCAATCAAGAAGGGTATAATCGCCTGACCATGAATGAAAAAACTGGGAGTTCTCAAACGGTCAATATTACCTCTAAAGATAGATCCGAATCGGGAAATATAGTATCATCGAGTATGAGTACAAATGCTATTACAATGAATGTTACTAATTTCCGTTGGGGCATTAAAGATGTGCCTGCATTGCGGGCAGAATCATACATGACTACACCAAGCGACTATTTCGATAAAATGGAATTTCAATTAAACAGTGTTAACTTCCCAGGGTCATTGCCCAAAACTTATAGTGACAACTGGAACAGATTTTCAAAAGAATTATTAGAAGATGGAGATATTGGCACTAAATTGCGCAAAAGAGGGGCAGTTGAAGACATTGCTAAAACGCTTGTGAAAGATAAAACGCAGCCTAAAGACAAGCTCATTGCTATCACGGATTATGTCAAAAAGAATATCAATGTAAAGAAAATAGGCTATCTTTTATCCGATGCTTCCCATAAAAAAGTGTTGGAAGACAAGGTGGGAACAGTGGGCGATGTCAACCTTTTATTGGGTGCTTTGTTGACTGAAGCGGGTTTTAAAGTAAAACCAATTCTGCTTTCTACACGCTCTAATGGTCGTATAGCGAAGAATTATCCGATGATTTCACGTTTTAATTACCTCATTATGCAGGTGCAGGTGGATACGAGTTTTATGCTTGTGGACGCCACAGAATCCAATCTTCCAACGGGTGTTTTGCCTTATGATGTATTGAATGGGGAAGGGCTTTTATTGGATACTGAAAAACCCGAATGGATTAATTTACAGGCTTCTAAAACGGTAGATTTGGTAAATATAGATGCGACCATAGAAGACGGTAAAATACTGAGGGGTACTCTCCAATCAGCGATGAAAAGTTATTCGGGTTTGAATCAGCGGACTCATATCGCTCAAGAGGGCGAGGAGAAACAAGCTAAGAGTTATTTAGAAAAATTGATAAAAAATGGCTCATTGAAGTCGTTTAAATACGATAATGTACAGAATCCGTATGAATCGCTAAAAGGTAAATTTGAGTTTGAAACCACGGATTTTATGGATGTAAACAGCGAACACATCTATCTAAATCCACTTTTATGTTTTGGATATACCGCAAATCCGCTTAAAAAAGCTGAGCGCTTATATCCCGTAGATTTTGCTCATCCACAAGAGGATTTTTATAATATTTCCTTGAAAATCCCGGATGGATACGTCGTGGAAGAGTTACCCAAATCGGCTAAAATGGCTTGGCAAGATGGTTCAGTCCTTTTTCAATATTTGGTAGTGCCAGCTGACGCCAATGGCGTTATTAAAATCAATAGTAAAATACAGATTAAAAAACCCGTTTTTACTGCTGATGAATACGCTGATTTGAAAAAAACGTTTGAACAAATCGTCGCC
>JANPHO010000764.1:0-2257 GCA_031424515.1 Saprospiraceae bacterium | reverse complement strand
GAAAAAAGAGCTTGATTTTGAAAGGAATAACTTGGTCACTTTAGCTCTCTTTAGCCACTGATTACGCTGATATTGACTGATTTTACACTGATTTAAACATGATTTAAATAAAAATTAGTGTAAAATCAGTCAATATCAGCGTAATCAGTTCCGAGAATCGGAAAACGGAGTGTAAGCGACTATCTCGTTAAGTCGTTACAGAAATTCAATAAATTGCCACATGAATATGGTCATCATGTCGCACCGCACCGCAAGGTGGACGACGTACTTTTATAACCTGCTCGAATCCCAAACGCTTTTTCAAATGCGGCTCAATCATCACAAAACTTACGTGACTGTCGCTCAGAAAAAAGCGAACCATATCCTGGGTTCCTTTGGCGTCAAATAGGTAATCCTCTTTATTTCCTTGATAAATGACGTATTTTTTCATAAAACTATACTGCCATTCGCCTTTTTCAGCGCACATTTCTGCTTGATTTTCCTCGCCCGCTTTGGGCTCTTCACACACGCCATAACCCAACCATGAAGGGCGGTCGGAAGTGGGTTCTTTAGTCGTTCTATCAAGATATTGAAAGGATAAATCAATTTTTTGACCATCGTTATGGCTCAAATGCGGATACAGCCTAAAGCCATCAAAGAAGGGGAAATTACATTCTAAATAAGTGATGATGCAGGTATCGCCATATTTCTTCGCCATTTTTAAAGCGACCCCCTCAGTAACCATCTTCATTTGAGGCGTTACATAATGCCGATTCAGGATAACAGTGAGTAAAGTATGCTGTTTCAAATTTGGATTATCATTGTTAAAAGGCATGGGTGTGCGCCCGCCCCATTTCGCCATAGTAGGAACAATAAAAAACGTGGCAAGCATATAAAATATACAGAAAATGCTGGTTTTCAATAAGTTACGCAACCATTTTTTTTCATTAAAACGGTTGATATAATTAAAAATGGGCACACAGATGAGTAAAATGACACCACCCACTTGGGTCACTATTGTTAAAAAAATGAATAGGATAGCAATACCAATGTATCTTGAAAACTTCTTCATAGCTGTTTCATAAAGTCATAAAATTGGATTATTTTCAACGAATGTAAGGCATTTTACTGAAATCTAAAATTTAAAATTGAGGAGTTTTATTCTACTTTTCACTCAACACAGCCTGCATTTTTTTTATCAATAATTGCCCCCCCTCAGTATATTTGCTTGTACTCTTTGGATTGCCCATTGAAAACATCAAAATCGAGAAGTTATCCGCCACAATTTCGTCGGGATGAATAATATAATCCGTGTTGAACTTTTCACGATACAGTTCATTTAACCCCTCAGTATGGAGCGTACTTTTTTGCTGATTGCCGATGGTTTGGACATCCATTGACTTTTGGTCAGCAGAAGGCAGTATTTCATAGTAATTAAAACCTAAATATTGGAAAAAATCCTTTTTCTCTTTCACCAATGCATTTTCATTGGAGTAAATCAAAGGGATAGCCAATACGTTTTTTCCGACAGCAGTGGTCAATTCTGTAGCCCATGTCAACTCATGCCCATCAGGATTTGTCAGCAACCGTTGTTTTAACGAATCATTGATATTTAAGGGCAAATCCAGTTTTTTAAAACCAATAAGGGTATACAGTTTTTCTTTTAAACTGGGATTGAGCCGCGTAGCAATGTGCGAAATCTCGTGCAACATCACCTTTAAAAACTCATCGTGGTTCTTCTTTTTTAAAGCCATTTTAGGAATAACAATCAGATTTTCCCGCGTGTAATAAGTATCATCGCCGTAGTGCTTGCCATGCGTTTTGATGAGTTTTATGTCAGTTGGAAAGTATTTAAAATTCGCTTTATTGCACAATTCAAAGGCTTCTGACATGATTTTAACGATAAATTCAACTTCATCGGGCTTAAAATCGACCACATCTTTTTGGATAAATTTTTTATAATCCTCGAGTACTGTTTCTCTTTTCAAATCCGAGGGGGCACTCTGCATCTGAATCATCATATCCACGGGCGTAATATGGTTGAAAAAGCCTTCTATATCGTCTTTTACAATTGCTTTTGAAGCGGCCATACTATCCAATAAAAAAACTTTATTGAAGCCTGAAAGCTCAATTTCTGTTTTTACTTTCTCCATTCTACAAGCCGAAAGGAATAAGGTAATAATGATTGAAACAGAAACTAAAAATTTATAAGTCATTGATTTTTAATTTATTGTGATTTTGGCAAAAAAATAGCCATCCAATTATCAAACTGGATGGC
>JANPHO010000763.1:0-2801 GCA_031424515.1 Saprospiraceae bacterium | reverse complement strand
GGCTGCAATATAGCCTTTCAGTTTTTCATAAGAGCCAAAGCTTTTCTCAATGCGCTTGAGCAATTCGCCGGTGGGTTCCGTTTTTTTATTGGTCAAATTTGTCCAAAAAATAGTGTGCAATACGTGCGATGAAAAATGCATGGAAAGCTTTTTAGTCCAATAATCCACCGTTTCAAAATTACTACTATCTAAGGCTTCTTTGATTTTTTTCATATCGGTATTAGCGGCTTTCACTGCCCCACCATGATGAAAAGTATAATGCAAATGCGTGGTTTCAGCATCCATATAGGGCTCTAAAAAGCTCTCTGCATAAGGCAGTGGTTGCAGCGCAAAATTACCATTGACATCAGTGAGTTTATCAATCCCCCCCTCAGTAATGGACGCTGCAAAGACCGAATTATTCGGTAAAATAGCAGCGCCGCCAAGAATTAAACTGTTCTGCAAAAAATCTTTTCTATTCATGACCTTTAATTTAAAAAGTGATAAAAATTAAAGGTAACTTTTTAATTATGAACAGGTTTGATGAATTAAAATAATCCAATACCTCATTATCATTATGACTTACTTTTTACTTTAAAAACCCATTATCGAACGTCAAAGCCACATAATACAGCCCTCCCAAAGTGGGCCCCGCCGCATATTGAAAATAACGTTTATTTAAAATATTAGAGCCACCTACTTTGACAGTTGTTTTCCATTGTGGAATCCGTACGTTGAACTGTGCATCAATGGTTGTAAAAGCGGGAACTGTACCATTTGCCAAAGGGCTTTGCCACAAAAACTCATTTTGATGCTTTGCTACCACGTTAAAACCGACATTTTTAACCACTTCACGATTACCGAATGAGATATTGGTTACCCATTTGGATGTATTAAAAGCGGTTACAAATATATCTGAAGTTGCGTTTGCTTTGATATCATTGTAATTGACATTGGCTGAAAGGGTGAATTTTTTATAAAAATTATAAGTCGCACCCAACGATGAACCGTAGCTATGATACTTATTTTTAGCATTCGTAAAAACCCGATAACGGTCTTGTTTTGAGCGTGTCAACATATCCAAAACAGCTGCATCTGTACCTACTTTATCGGTTTTGGGGACAGCCACCTCTACTTGACCTAAAAAGCCGTCATACACATTATAGTAGGCATCCCA
This sequence comes from Saprospiraceae bacterium, assembly GCA_031424515.1. GTDB lineage: Bacteria > Bacteroidota > Bacteroidia > Chitinophagales > Saprospiraceae > JAAFJT01. Next base: position 1,645 of record JANPHO010000763.1, on the reverse strand, counting down.
ATCCAAAGAGACTTTATTATCGGCTAAAATGCTTTTGTAACCCACTTCAAAAGAGTTGATATTTTCGGGGCGCAAAGCGGGTAGATTTGCGACAATTAATTTGCCTTTATTATCCAAAGCAGCTTGATTTTTTGCTTTGCCCGCCGCCACATCTGCATTCACTGCTGCGGTAAAATTATTCAAAGAAGCCAAAGTGTATGAATTTTCATTGAAACCAATGCCTTCATTCACTTTAGCTAAACCGCCTACACGACGCACATTGCCATTGTTCACAAAAGAAAGGGCTTCAAAAACCGCAGGGAATCGCCAGCCATTTTGAGCTGAAATACGGAAATTGTGGTTTTCAATTGGTGTATAAACGAGGGCTATCCGTGGATTAACTTTGGGCGTGAATTCAGGATTATGGTCAAGACGCAATGAAGCATTGATTTTTAATTTGTTGTCGAAGAACCGTTTTGTCAATTGGGCAAAAGTGCCGTATTTTTTATAAATCTGATTTTTACCAAAACTACCATCTGCCAATGCAATCGTACGCTCGGCTACAGGTCGTGAAAAATCCACAAAATTATTACCATCTGGAACGACTTGATATAAGCGGTAATCGAAACCCACCAAAAGGTCAAATATTTTAACTTTTGAACTCAAATCCCATTGACCTTCAATGTGATACAAATTAGAAGATTGTTTTAACCATGCACCGCCAGTGGCAGGCGCACCCGCTACATTGGCTGCGATATCCCAATTATTAATGCCAATAATCGTTTGTTTTAATTGTTCAAAAGCAGCTGTACCTGGCTCAACCCGGCCCTTATCAGCGGCAATTCGAGCTTGTTTGAAGGCATCATCTAAAGGGACATCCTTATTTACAGCATCTTGCAAAGCGGTTTGAAAACGAGAACCCCATTGAGCATTCGAGCCATTATTCAAGTCCAAATTATCAGCTAAAGGCTTCACATTGTACGATTTGCCTGTGTTTTCAATAGAAGTATAAGCTCTTATGAAAAAATTACTACTTTTCAATTCCAAGCGGTGGTTTTGAACCGTCACACCATCCAAGCGTACTTTATTACCTCGTTGAAAAACACCATCCATCAGACCATAGCGATAGGTGTAATTCAACTCCAATTTTTCATTGATGCGATAAAATAAACCCGCATCGAATTTAGCGTTTTTTACTGAGGGGGGTACTAAATCTTTCTCCGAATAACCCGTGCGGCTCACATTGAAACCCTGCGTTTTACCCTTATAATTAATGGTAATTGTTTGGCGGTTATTGCTTTCATCACCGTAACGATTCCAGAGGTCAGATGCTGGATTATTTTCACCATTTAATTCCGAAAAACGAGGATTGGCGGAACTCAATGTATTGTCATTTTGCTCAGTCAAAGTATTTGAAATCCAATCCGTTCCTTTCAAATAGGATGCATTGACTTTAAAAGCAAATTTATTATTAAAAGCTTTGGCGTATCGAATAGCCGTTTCGCTCAATACTGAGGGGTCATGGTCTTTGCCATCCACGTGATTCACACCCGTTTTTTGATAAACACCCAAACCTTGATATGTAAATGGGCTTTTAGTTTGCAAACTCGCTAAACCGTTCACAGCGTTCATGCCATACAAAGCTGACGCTGCGCCAGGTGTTACC
>JANPHO010000762.1:0-2205 GCA_031424515.1 Saprospiraceae bacterium | reverse complement strand
AGTGTCATAACAATCGTTTTTGAGGAAGATGTGGACATTTATTGGGCAAGGCAGCAAATCAGCGAAAAGCTAAAAGATGCGGAAAGGCTCATTCCGAAAGGTGTTGGTATGCCCGAATTAGCCCCAATTAGTACGGGTTTGGGTGAAATTTATCAATATGTGGTGTTTGCAAAACCCGATTTTGAAGCGCAATACGATGCCACAAAATTGCGGAGTATTCAGGATTGGATTGTCAAACCCCAAATTTTGGGTACAAAAGGCGTGGCAGAAGTCACTACATTGGGTGGTTATTTGAAGCAATACGAAATATCGGTGCAGCCCGATAAATTGAAAAGCATGAATACGACCATTACAGAAATTTTTGAAGCCTTAGAAAAAAATAATGAAAATACGGGCGGTGCATATATTGATAAACAGCCCTATGTCTATTTTATTCGAGGTTTGGGTATGGTTAAAAATATACCCGACATTGAGAAAATAGTCGTTAAAAACAATAATGGTATTCCTATTCTTATTCGAGACGTGGCGACTGTTGGCGAAGGTTCGGCTGCCCGTTATGGGGCGGTCACGAAGGACGGTAAAGGCGAAGTGGTGGGCGGTATGGTTTTGATGTTGAAAGGGGAAAACAGCGCAGCAATTGTGAATAATGTTAAGGAAAAAGTCGCTCAAATTAGAAAATCATTGCCCGAAGGCGTAGCGATTGAACCTTTTATCGACCGCACCAAATTGGTCAATAAAGCGATTAGCACTGTTCAAACCAATCTTTTAGAAGGCGCACTAATCGTTGTTTTTATCTTGGTTTTATTAATCGGCAATTGGCGAGCGGGTTTGGTGGTGGCTTCGGTTATTCCGTTGGCGTTGCTGTTTGCCGTGAGTTTGATGAAACTTTTTGGCGTTTCGGGCAATTTAATGAGTCTTGGGGCAATTGATTTTGGACTTATCGTGGACGGTGCGGTGATAATCGTTGAGGCGATTGTTCACCGATTGCAAAGTGCGGAAAAAGGCAAATTAAACACTGCTAAAATGGATGAAGAAGTCTATCAAGCGACCTCTAAAATCAGAAGTAGTGCGGCTTTTGGTGAAATAATTATCTTGATTGTTTACCTACCAATTTTAGCTTTGGTTGGTACAGAAGGTAAGATGTTTAAACCGATGGCGCAAACAGTGGGTTTTGCGATTCTCGGTGCTTTTATATTGTCTTTAACCTACGTTCCGATGATGAGTGCCTTATTTTTAAGTAAAAAAACGGGACATGAGGACAATATTTCAGACAGAATAATGCACTTTTTTCAACGCATTTATGACCCAATACTGAGGGGGGCTTTGAAAATGAAAGGTGTCATAATTGGCGTTTCAATTGCCTTATTTGTCGCTGCTTTATTGGTTTTTAATACTCTCGGTGGCGAATTTATTCCGACTTTGGAGGAAGGTGATTATGCCATCAATTACCGATTACAAGCGGGTTCTTCCTTGAATCAATCCATTGAAACGGCGACTAAATTGGAACAAATATTAAAGAAAAAATTCCCTGAAGTCGTTGAGGTAGTCGGCAAAATTGGTTCGGCAGAAATTCCAACTGACCCGATGCCAATTGAAACGGGTGATTTAATTGTTATTTTAAAAGATAAAAAAGAATGGACAACCACGAAGGATTTTTATCAATTAGCGGATATGATGCTCGAAGAAATGAGCAATATCCCTGGCGTTGAATTTGAGGCTTCGCAACCGATTCAGATGCGTTTCAATGAATTGATGACAGGTGTTAGAAGTGATGTGGCGATAAAAGTATTTGGCGATGATTTGGATAAATTGGCAGCTACGGCAACCAATATCATCAATTTAATCAAAAATACTGCCACGCCAGGTCGTGGTGAAGCCGAAGGCATCAAGGGGGCTATGGATATTAAAGCCGAGCAAGTGACGGGCTTACCGCAAATTACGGTGCGTTATAATCCCGATAAAATGGCTTTATATGGTTTGAATGTGGGCGATTTGAATAAGGTTTTACGAACAGGTTTTGCAGGTGAAGTGTCAGGAACGGTCTATGAAGGTGAACGCCGCTACGATTTAGTTGTGCGTTTGGCAAAGGATGAACGACAAGATATTTCTAACGTCAAAAACCTATTTATCAGTTTGCCATCGGGTAGTCAAATTCCTTTAGAACAAGTTGCTGATGTGACGTATGAAAATGGACTCGCACAAGTG
>JANPHO010000761.1:0-3846 GCA_031424515.1 Saprospiraceae bacterium | reverse complement strand
AGCCGCAAAAGGTATATCGTTTTCAAGAATATTCAATTTTTTAATCAATTGCTCACGGATGCGCACTTGTTCAATCGGCACTCGATTTTTACGCTGCATCAAGGACGATAAATGGCTTTTTTGCTCATTTAAAACCTGCTGCGTTTGGTCAAATTTCGTCTTGATTTCAAACTCTTTTTCCTCCTGCGTTTGCATATCTATTTCAGCTTGAGCAATGCCTTTTTTAGCTTCTTCTAAGCCTTGATAAAACTGTTTTTCGCTTGGGTCGGCTTTCATGGTTAAAGGCTCAGCCAATTTATTATAAGCAATCGCCCGCTTTTGTCGTCCTTGAAATTCCTCCTCCGTCTGTTGAATATTGCGTTCCAACTGCTTCAATTGCTCATACGCCTTATTTCCACTTATCGAAATTGTCAATTCATCTTTTTGCAAACTCAATTCATTAACCAAGCGGCGCGTATCTTCTATTTGATTGCTTTTTCTTAAAATATCACCTTCCAACGCTTCTTGAGCCGAACGGTATAAATCAACCTTTTTTTGAGCAAAAAAGAAGGCGATTTGCTCCTGTAAAGTTTCCGTTTTACTTAAATCAAGGCTCGATTGATGATAAACCTCACTGTTTTCTAAAATCGGTTTTAATAATTCAGCCTGCTCACGAGCTTTTTCAATGGCTTTATGTGCTGTCAAAAGATTATCATACAACTCTCGCAACTGTGAAAACTCCGCTTCCGCATCATTTTCCTCCAACATATTGGTTCTGATAAACTCATTCAAATTCCCCAAAACCTTTATTCCCACCGTTTGAGCAAACAAAACCAACGCTTTTTCAGATTTAAAACCAAAGGTTTTTGAAAAGCGTTGCGCATATTTTGAAAAACTATCAAACTCCTCTGCCCCGTGTTTTTTCTTCAAATTTTGTCGCCAAATGCCGCCCGTATCAAATGGTAAAAAATGCTCTTCAATCGTCAAAGCCGTAGCCGCAACCATATAAGACCGCTTCAAATCACTATCCGAATACCAACGAGATTGCGCTAAAGTCAAATATTCCTTCGTTTCAGCATTAAAAAACACCGCTAAAAGTATCGAAAAATCATCTTTTGACCTCAAATATTTAGTTTTAGCCGCCAATCCACTATCACTCTGCAACGTGCCATAAGCCCCCAAAACATAACTATTTTCATCCCGTTCCCGCTTACTTTCCGCTCCCGAAGATTGGTTATAATGCCTCTTAGCGGGCGGTACAAGCAGCGTCAAAATAGCATCAACAAGTGTCGTTTTACCCGAACCATTCGCCCCTGTCAAAAGTGAATTTTTCCCATTTGGTTGCAATTTCCAAATTTGACCATCAAAAGTTCCCCAATTATATATTTCCACATAGCTAAGGCGAAAGCCGTCTTGCTGCACTATCATACGTTGATTTTTTAGTTTAAAATTGTTGGAAAATGCACCCCCTCAGTATTTAGGCCATGTAAGGCTTTTATTTTAACACAAAACACTTTAATCCAATTGGTGAACCACTGATTCACTAATTAATCGTTTTGTTGACTTATTTTTTCAAATATTACTTCGGAGGATGAATACCCTAATCATTGAGTAAGACGTTTAGATGAAGTTGCTTCATAATATCATTTAACGAGACGTTACGGATGCGGGACAATTCAATAAGGTGTTCTAAGCGTTCTGCGTTTTTAATCTCAATTTTATCAATGATTTTGCGTAATTCTTGATGTTCTATTGGTGTAATTGTTTCCTCTCTATTTTTTGACAATAAAACCTCATACCTTTTTTGTAGCGTAGTGGGAATTGCGTCATTGATTTTCATTAAAAGTACACTTTCTTGTTCAGAAAAAGAAGGTACTTTTCGGCGTGCAATCAGTTGACCTAATTGGGTCATGAATTTTTCTAAATCTTTAGTATCCAATTCAGAAACACCATTGAGAATATCGTCAAGTCCTAAATCTACTTGCTTTGTTATCTTAATTCTATTCACGACACTTGCCATTAGACATTATTTATTTTAAATTAAGTCAAAAATATGCTATTCTGACCATAAAGTAAAGCATTATTAGTAATGAAATTGATAAACAAAACTCAAGAGCTTTGCTTTACTTGCTTTATGTTTAGAGTCAATAGTTGTTATTTTCCCTTGCTATGGCTTGGATTACGACACTTTTATATTTTAAATTTATCATTTTGTGGTTTCCAAGTTACTGCATTTTCGCTCGCACTTCCTCCAATTTCTGATTATTAATTTTGGATTTTAAAACCCTTCTGACTTCATAGGTTTTATTTTGAGCATCATGGCTGCGCACATCGATTTCTTTTAAAAAGCCCAATGAAACCGTCGAATTTATATAATTATCCAATCTTTCAAGCAATTTTACCTTATCTGTGCGGTCGCCAAAGAACAATTCTATGCGGTCTTTGATTTCTTTACTCGTTAAAAACAGTTTCCGAGCGTCCGTATTTTTAACGTCAAATTCTTCTAATGCTTCTCTTAAAACAACACTCAGCAAAGTCACTTCGTAGGAAATCGGGATGCGGCGCACTAAGCGCGGCACTTGCACCGCTTCGCCCTCAATATTATCAGGTTGCGAGAGATAGACAAAACCCTCTTGCTCATTCAGTATCAACTCAATGCCCATCACCGCAAAATAACTGCGTATTTGATGCTGAAATGCCAATATATCATTCCAAGTCGCCTTATCATCGTCATAAATTATGCCTTGAAGCAACTTGATAAGAAGCGGGGCATATTTAGGGATTTCCATATTTTAGTTAAGTTTAATTCTTAAAATTTCAATAATCATAGCTACCCCTCAGTATCAGCTGCCTCTTTCGTGGTTTTCAACAATTTGAATAACTCTTTCTAAGGGAATATTGAGTGCTTCTGCAATTTTCTCTTTTGGTAAACCTATTTTATTCATACCTAAGACAGCTTCTATTTCTTTTTTTTCAAGTCCTATTTTTAATCCTCTTTCTTCTGCTTTTTGTTCAGCTTTTGCAATTCTGCCTCTACCATCTTGTTCTCTCATGGCAGCATAATCGTATGCATCTAATTCTGCTTTCGTCCAAGTATTTTTATTAGCATATTTATAGGCTTCGATGAGACCTTCATCATCCACATTATCTGGTATAACTTCAAGATTTTCGGCTTCTTTTATGAAATAAACCCATTTATCTGTAATATTATCTAACTCGGCAGCTATTTTATTAAATTTCGGTAATTCAATAAAATAGAAATCCATATCTTTTATAATTCTTTCTTGAGTTTTGACATTACAAATAGCATGATGAGAAAAATAGTCAGTTCCTGCAGTAAAATTAAAATCAAAAATACCTATAAAAATGACTGGATTTAACTCTGTATATTTATCACCACTGACTAATTGTTGACTATACTCTTTACTTGTATAATACAACAATCGCTTATCCATACCTATTACATCTGCCACTTGCATTTCGATTATAAACGTATTTCCTTTAAAATCTATGGCTTTTACATCTATAATTGAAGCTTTATAATTGAGTAATATTGGCAATTGAAATGTGTTGGCGATGATTATAGATTGAATTCGATTATCATTTTCTAAATGCAGAATAGCATTCAGAAAAGAAATGAGGATGCCTTTTTTATTTTCATTACCGAAAATTTTGCGAAAGGCTATATCATTTTTAATATCTACAAATTGCATTTTTATCTATTTTTTACAAATTTAACTCTAAATAATGTTAAAAATGCGTTTTTATTTAACAAAAATAACCTGCGGTAAAACAACCGACCGCACTACACCATCCTCACTTTGCCATTCAATATTTTCAGCCGATTCATTGTTGACAATATGTTTA
>JANPHO010000760.1:0-3220 GCA_031424515.1 Saprospiraceae bacterium | reverse complement strand
TCCGTGGGCTTACGCCCACGACTACAATAATGTCGCAGTTATGCTGCTTTTATCAGTTTTAATTCTGCCCACTACTCAAAGTTTAATTAAAAACGCAATACAAACAAAGCACAAATTTAGAAAATATAATCAGTTCAAAAGATGATATTGCTCAATTCCTCTTTATTTAAAATGATACTATTTTAAATCTAAAATAAAATATTGGGCAACTAATTGTTTTAAAATAATTTGTTTTATCATTGCGCCAAATTTTTATTAAAATATGAAACTCAAACAAAACAGATTTTCTCTACTTGCCTTCTCCGTAATCATCTCCTTTATTTTTAGTGGATGTATTATTTTCAGTTTCCCGATTCCCAATCTGCCCTCTCCCGAAGTACCCCATCAAGGCAATAAACCCGTTGGCTTTTCTGACCCCGATAAATTAGAAATCGTCTTTGAAAAAGAAGCTTCCGAAGCCTATCTCAACGATTTTTTAGGAAAAGTAAGGGCACAAGCTAAGACTACTCCATCGGAAAGAGCTTCAAAATACTATGAATCCGTCGGCAATGTTTTAAAAACATTACCGACTGACTCGTACATGCGCCGCATAGGCGTAGGGAATTCGAGCCCTCGCACAGAGGATGAAGATTACAACGTTTTTATTAAAAAAGCCTATATTTTCTATATTTCAAAAGAAGATGACTCTGATTTGCATCTCATAATTGGAGATATTGTCGATGGTGAAAAAACCAATTTGATGACTGCCGAGGTTTCGGGATTGCCTGCCGATGAAAGCTCAAAAGCCTATTTTTTATTAGAACGTACTCGCCGACAATTGTACGAGCGATATCCCGATTTTTTTACCAGTAATAAAAAGACTTTTCGCCCGCGCACTCAATTTCCAGAAATAGCCATTAGAGGCTCTTTATATTTCGATAATCACCATTCAGCGGGTCAAATAGGCACGGGTTCATCCAAACCGGAGACCGTTTGGGAAATACATCCCGTGACTTATTTAGAGTTTAAGTGATTTTAAATGCCGAATAAGCACTTATTCTGCATTTAAAACCCAAGCACTTGTCAAAAAAACATAAATATTTAAATCAGCGGCGTATCTTTGCGCCGCTTTTTATGGAAATGAACTTAATCATAGATATTGGTAATACCAGAGTTAAAATTGCTTTTTTTAATAAAAATGACTTAGTCGAGAAAGCGATTTTAGAAACTCTATCGTTAGATGATTTGTCTGGACTATTGAAGGGGCGAAACATTGACGCTGTGATTGTGTCCGTTTCGGGAAAAGATACTGAGGGGATGGATAAATGGCTGGCTGAAAGATATTATTTCATCAAACTCCATCACCAAACACCGATTCCTATTAAAAACCTATATAGCACTCCTGAAACACTCGGTAAAGACCGATTGGCAGCGGTGATAGCTGCACAATATTTATTTCCCCATAAAAATTGCTTGGCTATTGATTCAGGAACATGCATCACCTATAATTTCATCAATGATAGAGCTGAATTTATCGGCGGTAATATAGCGCCTGGATTGAATATGAGACTGAAAGCAATGCATCATTTTACCGCAAAATTGCCTCTGGTAGAGCGAAATACTGAGGGGGTAGCCACATCAAACTTGGTTGCACAATCCACTCAACAAGCTATGCTCAATGGGGCTCAAATGGGATTATTAGCCGAAGTGGAAGGTTTTACAAGCCGTTTCCTAAAAGAATTTGGCGATATTCAGGTGATTTTGACGGGCGGCGACGGCGAATTTTTGTATAAAAATGTATCAATTGAAAAAATATATTATGAACCCAATCTCGTTTTGATTGGATTAAATCAGATTTTGAATTTTAATAAAAAATGAATTTAAAGAAAATAATAGTTCTGGCTTTATTCGTCGCACAAGGTTTGAGTGCTTTTTCTCAAATTGTTGACGATGATTATAAGGATAATCAACCTAAGGAAAACTCTCCTTTTTCACGTTTCGGACTTGGAAATGTGACCCCTCAGTATTTGATAGGAAATGGTTCAATGGGCGGATTGACAGCAGCTTACCGCGACCCTTTTGCTTATAATCCTCAAAATCCAGCGTCACTCTCTTCGCTGCGTGCTTCTGCATTTGAAATTGGCATTTACGCAAAATCTAACACGATTAAAGAGGCTTCAAACACATCTCAAAGCTGGTCGGGCAATATTAACCATGTGGCACTTGCTTTCCCAACTTACAGCGTTATTAATGAAGTGCTGGATCGCAAACCGCGCCAAGTGCGTTGGGGTATGGGTTTTGCGCTTACACCTTTTAATACAGTAGGTTACAATATTGCGACTTCAAGTAAAGCACCTAATACGGATACAGTTTCGGTGACGAATTTCTATATTGGCAGTGGTGGCTCCTATCGTTTCATGTGGGGCAATGGGGTATCTTATAAAGGATTATCAGCGGGTGTGAATTTGGGTTATATTTTTGGTAAAATGAATTATACTCGCCAAACAGTTTTGGGTTCGAACCTCATTTTACCGTATGCCAATAATTTTTCAGAAAATTACAATATCACGGGCTTGACTTGGAATGCGGGACTTCAATACGATATTACACTCGACCCAGTGAGCAAATATGGTGAAAAAGGCGGTAAAAAGCATATCGTTATTGGGGCTTATGGCAATCCATCCACAAGTTTTAGCACGAATAAAAATATTACATATAAAAGAACTGTAGTTGGCTACGATTCTGTTACTATTGATGGGCAGTATGATATTTCAGGAAAAGGTAAATTACCTTCGGAATTCACCTTTGGTGTTGCTTATGAGCACAGCATGAAATTAAAAATTGGGGCAGAATTTAGCAGCTCTAAATGGAGTCAATATAAGAATGACGCTCGTGCTGAAACACTTAAAGATGCTTCACAATTGGCTATCGGCGCTGAATTTATTTTAAACAATAGTAAATTGAGCAACGAAGAGGAGAAAATCCGTTGGCGCGTAGGCTTTCGTACGGGTAAAGACCCCCGTAGCTTGCTAAAAGAACAATTAACGACTCAATCTTATTCAGCGGGTATGTGTTTGCCTTTAAGAGTAGGTCGTGGTGCTCAAATTTCATATCTCAATTTTGGATTGGAATATGGTCAAATAGGTACACCAAAACTTAAAGAGAATTATGTGAAAATATCGGCTGGTTTCACCTTGAATGATAATACTTGGTTCTTAAAACGCAAATTCCAATAGTAAGC
>JANPHO010000759.1:0-9989 GCA_031424515.1 Saprospiraceae bacterium | reverse complement strand
GATACTGAAGATTGACCCCGTACACGCACCTGAGGGGCTTGACCTAATTTACCAGAACCTGAATTGATTTGTACGCCAGCGGCTTTGCCTTGTATAGCTTGGTCGAAACTCGTGACTGGGATTTCTTTGATATCGCCCGTTTTAATTTTACTGATATTACCCGTCAATTCTCTTTTAATTTGAGAACCATAACCCGTAACGATGACCTCTCCTAATATTTTAGAATTGGCAACCATTTGGATATTCACTTCTCCGCTTTCACTTACATTCGATTCTACGGGCACGTAACCAACATAGCTAAAAACGAGGGTTGATTTTTGAGGAACTAATAACACATATTTACCATCAATATCGGTTATTGAACCATTAGTTGTTCCTTTTACGACTATACTGACACCAATGAGCGGCTCGCCCTTATCGTCTGTAACAGTACCTTTTATGGAATATTGAGCATTAGCCCATCCACAAATAAGGAAGGTGAGTGATAAAATGACATAAAGTTTTTTCATAATGATTTGTTTGAAATGAATAAATACTGGATTAAAATAAACGTTTTGATGTGGAGAAAAATGAATAAAACGCACAAGGGCATTTTGAATCCAATTGGAAACAAAATACCCTTGATGCAAGTTGTGGATATATGGTTAATATCATCTCTTTAGTTTTTTTGGGAAGTTTACGTGGTTATTTTAAAATAAAATTTTGCCTACCTCCAATTATCTTTTATAAAGTATTTTTTTAAAAGATAAAAAGCTTGAAAATATATTTATAAAACCGTAAAAATATTGAGTTTTAATGGTGAATTACTGAGGGGTCTTATTATTAAAACGTTTAATAAACACAATCGCTGTTTCACTTTTTGTTAAAAGTTAGGTTCCTAAGCACGTTGTACTGAGGGGGGTAACAATTTGATAACGATACAGGGTTTTGATATATTCTGAACCATGTAAAAACACCCTTCATGAATCAATCACTTAGTCCTACTTTGGCACTCTGAGAAAAACCCGTGTCACCGCTTGAAGCCTGTTCGTTACACACAAGTTCCTTGACATCGCTGTTTTATAATATATTTGCGTATGTTTAATCAACTCAGAGCGGACTTAACGGCACAAAGTTGGTTCAACGATAGCCGATTAAGTGATCGCTTAGGAAAAATTGTTGAACAAATAGGGAATAATTTTGGTAAAAGTCTCCCACAATGTGGAGGTAATCATGGACAAACTCAAGCCATTTACCGATTTATGTCAAATGATAAAGTAAATCCACAAAGACTGTGCGCAAGTGAGTCAAATCGAGTTGTAGAGCAACTTCGGACTTCGGTTGGTCAAACATATTTAGCCATAAGTGATACGACTGGGTTGAATTACAGCTATTCAAAAACGCGTGATTCGCTTAATTGTCTTGGAAAAAGTAAGCAAAAAGGATATTATTGTCATAGTTTATCCCTTTTTGATGCCTTAGGTTGCCCACAAGGACTCCTTAATCAACAATTTTACAATCGTGCACCAGATCAAGTGGGTACAGCCCGCAAGATGAAAAGCACGTTTCGTAAACAAAGTCCTATTGAAGAGAAAGAGTCTCACCGATGGTTAGCCGACTATCAGACACTAGAAGAACATTTCTCGGATATGCCTCAACATCGTATAGTGCATATTATGGATGCCGAAGCGGATATGTTTGAACTTTTTGCTCTTCGTCGATATGAGCATATTCATTTTTTATGCCGTGTTCGTTTTGATCGTACTTTAGAGAATACAAAGAGTAAATTAAAAACTCACGTAAGTGAAAGCCCTTGTCAAGGCTGTATGAAAATCCATATAAAAGATGATAAAACGAATCAAAAAAGGACAGCTCATTTAGAAATACGGTTCTCAAAAGTTAGTCTCCAAGTACCTCGAGCCCTAAAGGATTATCAAAAAGATAAAGACTATCAACCCATCGAGGTAAATGTCGTCCATATTAAGGAAATAACGCCAAAAGGAACCAATACTACCGATTTTACACCATTAAATTGGTTCTTAATAACGAGTTTAGAGGTTGATAATCTAGAGCAAGCCCTCCAAGTTACCCATTTCTATACCCTTCGATGGCGTATTGAAGACTTTCATGTCGTATTCAAAGAAGGCTGCGAAGTCGAAAAATTACAATTTGGTGATGCGCCACAGCTTAAAAATGCACTCGTTGTCTTTAGCATTGTGGCTATGTCTGTTTTAAGGCTGCGTTACTTAAGTGAAACGCAGCCCGACTCTCTCTTAGAATGTATCGGTATTCCTAATGAGGCATACTTTGTAATAGCCAAATACTTGCAAAAAGTAAAAAATATAAACGTTAATTTAGATACCCAACCCTCCATTCTCAATTTTGTCCATCTCATTTGTTTACTCAGTACTGGAAATGGTAAAAATACAGGTATGAGAGCTCTGTGGAGGGGGTACAGAGATTTTGTAATTATCTACGATACTTACAAGGCTTTTAGCTAATCGACCTTTAGTTTAATTATAAAACAGTTTTGTCAATGAACTTGTGTGTAACGAACAGGCTCCAAGCGGTGGCACGGATTGATATTAAAATACGGATAATTTTATAATTTTTCTTGTTTTATCCTTGCTACCGCCTGAAAGCGGTGACAAGGGTTTTAGAGTGCCAAAGTAGAATTAGGGTGTTCATTAAAATCAGATTAATATTATTTTAATGCTGTATCATAATATTTTTTAATTTTTAAGGGTTTTAAAAAAAAATTTCAAAACCCTTATTTTATCAGTTATACCTTATTTGGACAAAATAAACTTCTTAGACACTACCTCTCTTCCTGTTTTCAAACGAACAGTATAAACGCCAGAAGCATATTCTGACATATTGATTGAAACCCCTACCCTGAAAATCCTTTTGAGTGAAAATGGCTCTACCAAATGCATCTAAAATATCCATATTTTGCCCTTCAAGATTGGATTCGTCCTATTCAATTTTGATGGCGTCTTTTGTAGGGTTAGGATAGACGTTGAGTAAAAGTGAGCGATAAATCAATGTTATTAAACATGAATTTTATGCACATCTATTAAAATATTTGTAACTTTGGTTGACCTTGATTATTTTGTATTTAACACTGAGTCTTAAAATTACCCCCTCAGTATGTGACGATAATTTTATTTAAATTTAATACATTTTAACCTCATTTTTAACCATTTTATCGAAAAATCAATGAAAAAGAACATTAAAGTTAATTTCGGAAGAGGTGCTTTCGAATTAGAAAAAAGCAAAAATTATATTGGTGTTAAACAATCTCAAACCCGTTCTTTAGGGGCTGCTTCCGAGTTGGATTCTACAACCAAAGAAGTTTTACACAACAATGTGGGCGGTTTTAAAATTATTTCAGTCGAGCCTAAAATAGGAAAGAAGACTGACCTCAATGAGCAGTTAGAAGGGATTCGCTCGTTAGAAGAGGTTGAAGTGGGTACGCATGTATATCATCTTCAAGGCAGTAATAAACCACTTGTACCTACTGGCTCTATCTATATCACTTTTGGAGAAAATGTTTCGGAAGCCCAGCAAGAAGCTATACTTTCTAAAAAGAAGTTAAAACTAAAAAATAGGAAAAGTAAAAATAGAATAGTTGCGTCAGTTACAACGGATTCCTCTAATCCTTTGAAATGTGCAGCTGCTTTGCAACGCCTCAAAGCAGTGGAATGGGCTGAACCCGATATAGATACCCCCCTCAGTCAGTACGCCTTTTCAGAGCCTACTGCAAGCCTTTGGGGGCAAATGTGGCATTTAGAAAACAAGGGTAAAATACCTGATAATCCTCGATTGCACATGAAAACTGGGGCAGATGCCAAAGTAGTGGAAGCGTGGAAATTGTTGGATGGCTATGGTAATCCTAATTTGAAAGTGGCCGTCATTGACATCGGGCTTGATTTAGAACACCCTGATTTTCAAGGTAAAATAGTTGAGCCTTGGGATTTTTGGAGTAATTCAAGCACATTATTATCCAATGATCCTCAATTTACCCACGGTACGCCGTGTGCCAGCGTTGCCATTGCGCCTGAAAATGGTGGCATGTGCGGTGCAGCACCAGCCGCGCGATTGATGCCTTTGAGCGGAACGAGCTATAGTATCGAGGGTACAGAAGCCATGTTCAATTATTGTATTGAAAAAGGAGCCGACGTCATAAGCTGTTCTTGGGGTACTACCGATCCATCTTTTGCATTGGGTGCAGATAAAATAGCCATTATCGCTAAAGCTGCCAAAGAGGGCAGAGGAGGGAAAGGCTGTGTCATCTGCTATGCTGCGGGCAATGAAGGCGAAGAGTCCTTAAATGTCTATGGTGAGCATCCAGATGTGATATGCGTAGGCGCCACTACCTGTGATGATGAACATCCGGATTACTCAAATATGGGCCCTACGCTCACCATTTGCGCCCCATCAAATGGTGGTTCTGTACCCATTTTAGCGGCAAGAGCGTCGTGGGATGAAGGTTTATCGGATAGAAACGGTGCTGAAAAATGGTATTATGGTGATGGTATCGATAGAGGCAATCGATATCAACACTTCGGTGGCACATCGAGCGCTACACCCCTTGTGGCAGGCATTTGCTCGCTCATATTATCCGCTAATCCTAACCTAACTGCCCAAGAAGTGAAACAAATATTGATTGAAACTGCTGACAAAGTAGGCGAGTTCAGTGATTATGATGGCAAAGGACACTCCTTGAAGTATGGTTTCGGGCGGGTCAATGCTGCCAAAGCTGTTCAAGAAGCCTTGAATCGGAGATGAAATACCCCTCAGTATTTTTCAATTTAAAAGCCGTTTCGAGCATATCGGAACGGCTTTTAATATGAATTTCGGTTAAAAAGCAGAATTATGCCCTAAATATTATTAAAAATCTAAATCAAGATTATCTTTGAAACAGGGCTTCAAAATGCCCATACTACCAATTTTAACAACAATTTTTTAAATGATAAAAAGAGATAAAAACCTACTATTGTGGGCAACCATCCTTCCGTTTCAAGCGGGTTTGATTGCCATGTTGACTGTTTTACATTTCAACTTGATGTCAACCAATATAGCAGGGCATTTTCCAAGAGCTTTTAAGGAGTTATTGGGGCATAACACAACGCAGGGCTTGAGTATATTGAGCAATATTGGTATTTACTTTTTAGGTGCTCTTTTAACGGCATACTGGGTCACTCGATTCGCTAA
Source organism: Saprospiraceae bacterium (assembly GCA_031424515.1). Lineage (GTDB taxonomy): Bacteria > Bacteroidota > Bacteroidia > Chitinophagales > Saprospiraceae > JAAFJT01. The sequence goes on along the minus strand of JANPHO010000759.1, from coordinate 4,793 downwards.
TAATCGGTGGATGATGATGGTGCCTTATTTCGTAACTTTTTTAATTTTAATAATCGCTACCGCTGCACCCATAACAGATGGATTCAAACTCAATCTTCTGTTTTTCACAATGGCTAATCAAAACGTATTTAGTGCCTTTATTACTGAGGGGGTCGTCAAACCTTCACAAATGACAGGTATTTTGATAGATTTAGCCCAAAATATTGTAAAATGGGTAACCCTTAAAAACCATACTTTGCCGATAATTAAAGCACAAATAGTATTAATTTTGAGTTTTTCAATGGGCTTAACCGTTGCTTTTTTAATGGATATTTTATTGGTTTTTCCGACGTTTTTTATAGCTATAGCCGTGCAATTCATCATTTTATGCCTTTTATATTTGAAAAGAGTCGGACAATGAGATCTACTGAGAGCCTGCCCCTGCCCCTGTTACTCGGCGGGGATATTTTTCTATATTTGTAAGGCAGTATTAGAGCGTTTAAATTTCTTTTTATTGAAAAATTTAAAACCCCAATCCAAATCTTATTTTCCTCATTTTTAAAATCTTAAAATATGACTATGGATTTAAAAATACTCAAAAAGCATTTTATAATAAAAGGGTTGATGCTGCTTTTACTCTTTATAATTCATGATTCAGCTTTTGCTCAAAATGGTGCTAATTCTGCTTTAAAATTGAAAATGGATAAGCTCGCTCAAAGCGTAGAGCCGAAGGTAATTGCTTGGCGCCGTGATTTTCATCAAAATCCTGAATTATCGAATCGTGAAACGCGCACTGCAAAAATTATTGCTGACCACCTCACTTCATTGGGTATGGAAGTGCGGACAGGTATTGCTAAAACGGGTGTAGTGGGTGTTTTAAAAGGGGGAAAAGCGGGGCCTAGGGTGGCTTTACGAGCGGATATTGATGCTTTGCCTGTAACTGAGCGCACAGATGTGCCTTTCAAATCCAAAGTGCGGACTACTTTTAATGGTGTTGAAACAGGTGTGATGCACGCCTGTGGTCACGATTGCCACACAGCAATCTTGATGGGCACTGCTGAGGTTTTGAGTCAAGTTAAAAATGAGTTGGCAGGAACAGTGGTTTTTATTTTTCAACCTGCTGAAGAAGGCGCACCCAAAGGCGAAACAGGTGGTGCAGGCGACATGATTAAAGAAGGCGTTTTGGATAATCCGAAAGTAGAAACTATTTTTGGTTTGCACATGAGCGCGATGTCGCCTGTGGGTACTTTATCGTATCGTGCGGGTGGTTCTCAAGCCAGTTCGGATAGGTTTACGATAACGATAAAAGGCAAACAAACACATGGTGCCATGCCGTGGGGCGGTGTAGACCCAATTGTGACAGGCGCTCAAATAGTGATGGGATTGCAAACGATAGTAAGTCGAATGACGCCTTTAACAGAATCACCTGTGGTCATCACAGTCGGTATGTTTCAAGCGGGATTGAGAGAAAATATTATTCCTGAAGAAGCTAAATTAATCGGAACAATTCGCGTCCTTGACCCTAAAATTCAGAAAGAAGTTCATGAAAATATGCGCCGAGTGGTAACGAATATTGCTGAATCGGCGGGAGCAACGGCTGAATTAAATATCGAAATTGGTAATCCTGTTACCTATAATGACCCTGCTTTGACTAAAAAAATGTACCCCAGCTTGGAAGAAGTAGCTGGTGAAAATAATATCAGAGTGCAATTGCCAACCACTGCCGCCGAAGATTTTGCTAAATATCAAGAGAAAATACCAGGTCTTTTCTTTAGTTTGGGTGGCATGGCTAAAGGTAAAGCCGCTGTGGAAGTAGGTCCCCACCATACGCCTGATTTTTATATTGATGAAGGCGGTTTTGTATTGGGAGTGAAATCTTTTTGCCATTTGGTGGTGGATTATGCTGCTAAAAAGTGATTTAACTAATTTTTAAAACACGAGTGGAACGAATGAATACACGAATTTCACCTAATTGTGATTGATAATTTTAACCGTTTTAACGCTTATTTGTGCAATTCGTGTATTAATTCGTATAATTCGTGTTTCCATATTTTAAAACTAAACAACATGAAAAATGTCATTTTAATTCTGTTTTTAACGCTATCTACGTTTACATTAGCTGCTCAAACAGTGGTGGTTTCTGATTCGGCAAAGCCCAATTTAGAGGATTATGTAGGAAAATATACGTTTTCTGAATTTTTTAAACAAGGCAAACTTGAAATCAAAAACGGTGAACTTTACGCCGAATTGGATGAATATGGAAGTAATAAAATTTTAAAACAAGCCGAAAAAGATACATTTAAAAGTACCAGCAGCTATGGTACGATTTATACTTTCAAGCGCAATGATCAAGGCAAAGTAATAGGTGTGAAACTGGAACTGATGGGGCAGGAAGTAACTGGTGAAAAAGAATAGACAGTTTTTGCGTTGTTATCGAAGAGATTTGATTACAAAATTGGTTTAATTTCAAAATACATGTACATTGTGTCATAAATCGAAATTAAATATCTGTTTTATTTAATATTATTTTAAATCTTAAAAATCAAATTTCAATGAAAACAAAGGTTTTTGCTTTTTTAATTGCTCTATTGAGCTTAGTTTCTATTCAGTCAGTATCTGCTCAGCAGGAATATGTGTGGGATGCCTACAAAATATCAATTGAATTACCCAACGATTTTAAAGTTGTAAAAAACACAGATAATGAATTTCATTGCGATGGCGTTGGCATGAATCTATTCATGTATGTCTTCGATGATGGAGATGTTACGCTTGATATGATGAACGATGCTACCCACAAATTGGGTAAAGACATGAAATTTGAAATGAAAGATGAGCATTATGATTTAGATTATAATGGCTTCAAAGGTACTTATATTTTAGGCTATAAGGACGGTTTGCAAATAATGGTAGCAGGCTTGATTAATCCTAAAAATGGCACCAATTTCTTCATCGTAATCATGTTTGAGGATGGCGACCACGTGGCTACAAAAGATGGTATCGCTATTTTGAATAGCCTTGAAAATGAGAATTAATATTCAGTTTTAAGCATAAAAATGTAAAAAAAGCCTCGCAAAATGTGATTTTGTGAGGCTTTTTTGGGTTTTATACTGAGGGGGTTGAGACAAAATATCTTTATTTTGTAAAATACAAGAATTTGGTTTAGTTTTGCTAATATAATTTTTTAAATTAAAACTCATGTCAACTGCTTTAAAACAGCCACTTTCCAATTTACAACTTGAGTTATTAGAGTTGTTTGCTCAACAAGTTTCTAATGAGGACTTAGTGGCTATCAAAAAAATGCTTACTGATTTCTTTGCTCAAAAAGCAATGGACGAAGCTGATAAACTATGGGATGAACGCCAATATTCCCAGAGAACTATGGATACTTGGCTCAATACGCACATGCGAACTCCTTATAAAAAATAGCTGCTCATGCTTGTTGTTATTGATACAAACGTTTTATTGGTTTCCATTTCTCGCAAATCTCGACACCATACTATTTTTAAAGCCATTTTAGATGGTACTATTCGATTATGTCTTTCTAATGCTATTTTAGCTGAATATCTTGAAAAAATAGCTGAACATTGGTCGCCTACAATGTCCCAAAATATAGTCGAGCTTTTATTGAAATCACCTTTTGTATTGCGCTTTGACCCTCATTACAATTGGATACTTATCAATGCTGATCCAGATGATGATAAATTTGCAGATTGCGCCGTGGCTGCTAATGCCCAATATTTGGTTACCAACGATAAGCATTTTAACGTACTCAAAGACCTTCGTTTTCCACCTATTAACATCATTTCTGCCAATGATTTCTTAGATATTTTAGAAAAACCATAATCTCACATTGTGCTCCCATTTTATGGTTTTAATGCTAATGCTGGTTTATTAGAAAGATTTTAAAAAATGAAGCTGAATTATTATCCAAAGGACTCGCTCGGAGAAGTGTTGTACCACTTTGTTGTTTTTAAAGGAGAGACACGCTTAGTAAAATGTAAAAAAGCCTCGCAAAAAATGTGATTTTGTGAGGCTTTTTTGGGTTTTATACTGAGGGGGGGAATAAACTACACCACCACCTCCCTACTTTCCAATACCAACATTTTATTCGCGACAGGATTGGCATACATCGAAAGGAACCGCTCGACGGATTGAGGGTCATTAATGTCTATTTTCTTCGACATTCTATTTTCAAATACCTCTTTTTCAGCCGCTGTATATTCATTTGAATATTGGCTGGTCGTGTGAAGCATATCGTAGGCGATGTAATTGGTAGACCATAGTTTATAATTGCCCACTATTTGGCGGTCAATCAATTGAGCCAATGTTTTGGTTTGTTGATTCGGATTTCGGATTTCAGCAATAGTATCCAATTCTTCGGATAACAAATTGCCGGCGTGAATGTGAATCCTTTTTTTCTGACCAATCAAACCATTGTAAAGCGAGTTGAAATCTTCATTTTCACCTTTTATATACTTCTCATTGTTCAAATTCGCCAATAATTCAGGTATTTTCAAAGAATCCGTCGGGTCATATTCATACGAAATAGAAATAGGAACAATATTGAGCGTGCGAAAATATTCGGATAATTCCCCATTTGGAGCAGGAATGGACAGCATTTTTAACACGCCTGGGTGCGTAGCATCAAGCCCATCTTTCGTTCTACCTTCGCGTTGAGCCAACCACACTGAGCGATTATCTTCAGTGATTAAATTATAGATATACTCCGACATCAAGCGCGAACTTTGCAATAATTCACGAGGCGGCAGATTGCGCAGAACTAAAAAATTGCGATTTATTTTAGACAATGTATA
>JANPHO010000758.1:0-5457 GCA_031424515.1 Saprospiraceae bacterium | reverse complement strand
GGCCAAGCGCAACCAGGGCAATCGAAACCTCCTTTTTGATTGATTTTAAACATGGTTTTAAGGGCATCACTGGGCTTCATCCACTTGAAAGCATGGCTTACAGAGGAGGTTATAGCGGGAACACCCACCGCTTTTCTATCTCGTTTCCCAAGTCGCAAACCCGTAAAATTTTCAGAGGTCAGTTCACCCGCTTTTTCGACGACAACTATGTTGTGATTCTTATTTTCCATGTTTTAAATACTTTAACTTGGGTCAAGTTTGAAACTTGACCCAAGTTCTGCCAAAATCCGCCGATGATAATTAATTTGCCCCAAATGATAATTTAAATGCCCTTCTAAATGTATTAAAAAGTAAGAACCAGTCATTTCATAACCCAAAACATTTTCGGGGTATTTTTCCTTCAATTTTTCAGGATCTAAATTTTCAAGCGTCCGAGCAATTATTTCACGCGTTGTTTCTATCCTTGTTAAAAGCTCTTTTTGAGGTATATTCGTAGCCAAAAACTCCAACGGTCGGTCTCTTTCGTACGGATTACCACCTAATATACGACCAATATATTCATTCAGATTGCCCATCAAATGCAGACATAAATTGCCCCCCGAATTGGATATACTTTCCGCCTTTTGCCAAATCAGTTCCACCGAAGTATAGCTTTCCATTTCTTTATACAAGCGGCGAATATCTCTATCGAAGAGTTGTGCAAATTCCTTGGTCATTTTGATATTTTAATTTTACCCGTGCTACCGCTTTTGAGCGGTGGTTCGGGTTTTCATTTTAACATACTGAGGGGTCATCCTTCCCCACTAACTCTTGGAACAAATCCTTTTTATCCTCATCATCACGGGTTTTGCAGGGGAAATCTTTTTCAATGAGAATTTTCAGACCACTATCAAGCGTGTGTTCTATGCCCACTTGCTCTGTATCCATCCAATCATTCGCCATACTGAGGGGTATGGTCACTTGAATAGAATTCTGCAAAAACTCGCCTTTTATTTTTTGGAGATGTTGAGTGGTTTTCAATTTATAATAAAAATACAGATTGTCCGAAAATGCGACTGTTTCACCAATCATCCCGTCTGATTTGAGTTTTTCTAAGTCCGATTTTTTCACGCGCAATCGGATACTGTTACCTTCAATTCTTAATTTCATATTCGTAGGGCGGAACTCCCGTTCCATATTTTTTAATCCGTAGCACCGCTTGAAGCTGTGTCACGGTTGGGGTTGTACTCGTTCAAAACCCGTGTATATATTAAATTTATCTTTTTTTAAAAACCCAATTAAAGTCAAACCGTTTTCTTCGGCTAAATCTACTGCCAGACTTGAAGGCGCACCCACTGCTACAACAATCGAAATACCCGCCAAGGAAGCCTTTTGAATCAACTCAAAACTCGCTCGACCACTCACCAAGAGTATACTTTCTTTCAAAGGTAAAATATCTTGCTGAAACGCCCAACCTATTAACTTATCCAGCGCATTATGTCGCCCTACATCTTCAAATATTTTCAGAATCACCCCCTCAGTATTGAATAATACCGAAGCGTGTGCGCCCCCCGTTTCAATAAAAGACTGCTGTACTGCAAGCAGTTTTTGGGGCAATCTCAACAAAATATCTTTTGAAACGGTGGGAATGCCTTTTTCTAAAATAAAACACATCGTCTTTGAAATGGCTTCTAAAGAGGCTTTTCCGCATACACCACAACTCGAGGTAGTATAAAAATTTCGATTCAATTTTTCAAAATCAAAATTCACCTTTTCATCCAAATCCACCAAAACGCGGTTTTCTCCCACAAAACGCACGGATTTTACATCTTTTTTATTAAAAATGACCCCCTCAGTAAAAAGGAATCCAAGAGCTAATTCAAAATCATCATCGGGTGTGCGCATGGTGACAGCCACCGTTTTACGGATTCTATTAGTAGCTGAACCGTAAGCGATGGATATTTCGAGGGGTTCTTCAACGGTTAATGCATCTTCAATTGAAAATCCCCCCTCAGTATCTATACGTTTTATAATCGTTTTTTTAATAATCTTCATATTATTTCATAAATATTCTGAAAGATAACAAAAAAGGCTTTGGACAGTTGCCCAAAGCCTTTTTAAAGTGCCTAATTTATGGTTTTAATCAGCTATAAACAAATTCATTTGCGGGGTTTTTATAGGCTTTATACATAAAATACAAGCATAAACCCACCAACAAAGTGCCTACCGCAAGCGTACCCGTTGAGCCTAATGCCTCCGCTACCCAAGCCATAATCTGTTTCACAAAGGCTCTTCTACCACTGGTATCAACAGGGATTCCTTGAGCCATATCGTTAGCCATGTCGTTAATCAAAAATGTAAATAGGATTGTCATCGCCAAACCAACGAGCGAAGGTGTCAATGCACTCACCGTACTTTGGCTACCTTGCGTACAGGTGAAAGAGCGCGTATCAGCAATTTCATTAGCCACATCTTGCGCAACAGTGGCATCACTAAAAGTCAAGTTCACTTTTTTACCCTCTTGGTGAATGGTCAAAACGTCTCCATTTTCAAGGTGAGATACTTTTTCAATGGTATTAAAAGGTAAAAACTTCGTCTTTGTCAACGAAATCAAACTCTTTTTTTCGATACTTGACGTCATATCAGCACTATCGGCGTGTTTTTTACTGCTCAACTGGATGCCATTTTCATCCATTAAAAAGGATTTCCATTGCTCATCATTGAGCCAAATAAAGGAGTGTTTCAGAGTTTCCATATTATTGATTTAAGGTTATAAAATAAATTTTCAAAACCTTTAGAACAAATAATTGACCAAATATTCTGATTTTCATATCCCCCTCAGTATTTCCAAGAAAAAGGCAGCTAACACCGAAATGTTAACTGCCTTTTTATATTAAAATCGCTTGAAATTTATGCTAAAGTAGCCAAATCAAAAGGCAATTTACGTATTCTTTTACCCGTCAAATTAAAAATGGCGTTGCACAAAGCGGGGGCTACGGGCGGTAATCCTGGCTCACCTACGCCCGTTGGGTCGAGTTCATTTTGAACGATGTGCACCTCCACTTTAGGCATTTCATTGAATCGCAAGGGAGTGAAAAGATGGTAATTGGTTTCCTGCACTAACCCTTTTTCAATGGTAATCGGTGCTTTTAATGCTGCGGATAATCCCATGACAATATTACCCTCAGTTTGCGCACGCACTTGGTCGGGATTGATGGCAATGCCGCAGTCAATGACGCTCGTTACCTTTTCAATTTTCACACCAGCACCTTGTTTTGATACTAAAACAGCATGAGCACAAACCGTTTCAAAAGTGCGGGCAACCGCGATACCGATGGCTTGACCTTTGGGCAATGGCTTGCCGTAGCCCGATTTTTCTTTTAAAATACGTAAAACTTCGATAAAACGAGGCGACTCTTTGAGCATAGAAAGTCGCAAATCGAGTGGGTCTTTTTTAGCCGCATGAGCCAATTCGTCGGTAAAACTTTCAGTGGCAAACACATTCGTAGAGCCATAAACCGAACGCCACCAAAGAATTGGAATGTCCGTTTCAGCCAACACAAACTTATGCGCACGGTTCGGAATGGCGTATGGGCTATCTTCTTGATTCATGCCTTCTGCCCACCATGTTTGCTTACTTGGAGGTGCTTTCCATAATTGCCAACCCAACCAACTACCCACTATTTTATGCTCCAAAGTAGATACATTTCCAGCAGCATCCAACGACCCCCTCAGTACATTGAGCATTCCGGGGCGGAAGGGTCCCTGCGTGAGGTCATCTTCACGAGACCACGACAGTTTTACGGGTTGTTCGAGTTTTTTAGATAGAAAAACGGCTTCGCAGACATAATCAAGATACGCTTTTCGACCAAATGCACCACCCATCAAAAGCACATTTATCTTTACATTTTCAGGTTTAAAGCCGAATTTCATTGAAATCTCCTGTATTACACCATCGGGCCCCTGAATGGGTGCCCATATTTCAACTTTATCGCCTTGCACCCAAGCCGTGGCATTCTCAGGTTCGAGGGGTGCATGTGCTGTGAAGGGCGTTATGTACTCAGCATCAATGGTTTTAGTCGCCGATTTGAACCCCTCAGTAATATCTCCTTTTTTATCTTCTAACGTAAACCCGTCTTCGGTTTTGAGCTTTTGGAGGTTTTCAAAATAGCCCGCAGTGGAAGCATTTAAATAATCAGTGGTTTCCCATTCTACTTTTAAGGCTTTGCGTCCTTCCATGGCTGCCCACGTATTATCGGCAATAATGGCTACGCAATCCACCGTTTTATGGGGCATGGAGCGTTCAGCTTTCAATACTTTACGCACGCCAGCGACTTTCAGAGCATCCGTATCGTCAATAGATTTTACTTTACCGTGAATGTGGGGCGCATGTAACATGACCGCATATACCATATTGGGCATTTTAAAATCCAAGCCAAATTGCGCTTTTCCGTTCGTTTTAACGGGAATATCTTGACGGGGTACACTCTTACCGATGAGTTTAAACTCTTTTGGTGATTTCAATTTAGGCTCTTTAGGCACTTCTAATTGAGAAGCATCGTCCACGAGTTCGCCAAATAAAAGGGATGTATTTGTTTTTTTATTAAAAACTTTACCCCCCTCAGTATAACAGTCATTTTCACTCACTCCCCAGCGATTGGCTGCGGCTTTTGTGAGCATTTCACGCGCGGCTGCACCTGCTTGGCGCATGGGCTTCCAACGCGTCCGCACGGATGACGAACCGCCTGAAAGTTGCCCACCATATTTGCCCGTGCCACTGGTGAAAGTGATATTAATTTGTTCCATCGAAACGCCTAATTCCTCTGCTACGAGCATCGGCATGGATTGCGTAGTGCCTTGTCCCATATCGGGGCGAGGGCAGAGAATCGTGATTTTATTGTCCTTTGTTATTAAAATATAAGGACTCAGTTCCAAATCAACAGCTTCGGCAGTCAATAGCGTGGGGCTTTTAGACGCTCCGATGCGGGGCAACGAAATGCCAATTGCGAGGATGCCCGCTGATTTTAAAAAATTCCGACGTTTTATATTTGATTGCATGATTTTTTAATTTAAAAACAGTGATTTTACTCTTTTTTTAAAGCTTTTTTATCTACGTTTTCAATTTGTTTGAGATAATTATCTTTACTGGTTACTTTCAAACCCGTATTTTCTTCCAATCTATTGATGGCTTTTCCTGCTTCCGCACCGCCTTTTTGAGCTATTTCATGATTTTCGTTGAACCCTTCTGCATCCTCTTTGACCGCTAATGAACGGGTAACTTCCTCACCCAGTGCTGTAAAAATCAATTCTAAAGGTGTCATGTGGTCGCGCAGGTTTTCTTTTTCTAAACCTTTCAGCTGGCTGTGTTCGCTGGGCGTCAATCCAAAAGTATTTTTAGCGATGGTAGCTGTTAGTAACGAAAAATCTTTATGCTCTGTAATTCCTCTATTTCGCCATTCATTGGTCAGCTCTTTTCGG
>JANPHO010000757.1:0-11975 GCA_031424515.1 Saprospiraceae bacterium | reverse complement strand
TCCACGCTGCCCCCTCCCACATCTATCATCACCACGGGTTCGATACTGAGGGGGATGCCCATTCGCATGCCTAAGTAAATTAACTCCGCCTCTCGCGCACCCGAAATCAAGTCTATTTCAATGCCTGTCTCGAGTTTTACGGTATCCATAAAATCTTGCCCGTTATCGGCAATGCGTAGAGCTGCCGTGCCGAAAGCCTGTATTTTATGAACATTATATTTTTTAAAAACGGTAGAAAAATGGCGCATCGCAGCTAGTCCGCGCTCGAAAGGGGCCTCTCCGATGTGGTGAATGCCTTCAGATGCTAATTTTAAATCGTTGCTCTCTCGATGTATGATATGAAAATGCCCTTTGTGCAGCGTTTCAGCAATATAAAGCCGAAATCCATTCGTTCCTAAATCAATAACGGCTATTTTTTTCATGGCAATTGAGTCAAGTGCTTACTTATTTTTTGAAAATTTATCCAATGTATCTTTCTCTTTTGAGGTGAGGCTATCCACACCTTTATCCCTTATTTTATCCAATATTTTATCAATTTCTTGGGCTTTAGTGAGCTTTGTAGCATTGTATTTATCTTCAAATGTCTCAAATCCTTGTTTTTTACTAAAAACATTATCCGTGAGCATTATCTCTGGATTGCGAATTAAAAAAACGATAAATGCAATAGTAGGCAAAGCAATGAGCAAAATAATCCAATAATTGTACTCCAAAGTCTCAGGGCGAAGTATTACCGCCGTTAAAAGACCGATAAGCGCGCCACCCAAATGGGCATCATGCCCGATATTTGAAGCCTGAGATTTTATGCCAAATATTGAAATTGAAATAAAAAGTAAAGCATACAACCAACTTGGAAAATAAAGCCCAAATGTACCTATTTCCACCTCTGGATACAAGGCAATGGAGGCAAATATCACCCCACAGACCGCACCCGATGCGCCAATTGCGGTATAATCACCGTGATTCCGATGAATATAAAGTGACAACAAACTGCCTCCAATTAAGCTTGAAAAATAGATAATGGCGTAGTTCTGAATGCCTAAAGTCATTTCTAAACTGGCACTAAAAGCGTACAATGTGGACATATTGAATGCTAAATGTATCCAATTGGCGTGCAAAAAGCCAGACGTAACCATACGCCCGTATTCCTTATCAATGAGTATTTTATCTACTTGAAAGACATATTGATTGTAAAACCGAGGGTCAACTAAGCCTTTATAAGAAGTTAAACAGGTAAAAATGATGATTATAAGTCCTATTGCCGATGAATTTTCCATAAGGGTGAATAATAGAAGGTTATTGTTTTGTTGTGAATGAAAACGCAATTTAAAGGTTTTTCAGAATTAAAAAAATATTCAAACGTCCCCCCCTCAGTATTTTGCGGAACTGGAGTTCCTTTATACATTAAAAAACCCTCCAAAAGTTCTGAAACTTTTGGAGGGTTCACTCAAAATTACCTAAATATTAAACAAATTTTCTTATGTTAGGTTTTAATGGTCATAACTCACAACTCTTGAAACTCTCCAAACACTCTCTTTTTTCTGCCAAATCATCAAAAACTTGAACGTTCCACAATCATTTTTTCCATTTTCCCAATGGCAAAAAGTGTGTTTCCCGATATGAATTGCACCATAATCTTTAATCGGGTGTACTTCAAGGCTACCTTCCACGAGCGTTCTTCGAATAGGCGTATTTAAGGTTTTAAAACGGTCAAATATGCCTTTAAAATTTGACAAAACTGTTTCATAAGACAATAGGCCGCCATTATCTTGATACCATTCGAGGTCTTCTGTGAACAAAGTTTTCAATTTATCTACATTTTGCGTATTGTAGGCTTCAAATAAAACACTGTCCATGTGTGCAATTTCAGTAAATAACGCCTTATCCGCTGTCGCATTTTCTTTAGACTGAGCTTGAACATTTTTTATTAGCATTAAAAATAATATTAATACTAAAAACGGCTTCATTGAAAAGCTTTTTGATGTTATCATCTTATTTTGTCTTTTTAACTATTTCTATTAATACGATTTTTTTCATCGTCAGCACCACCGTTGCGGCGGCGGGCTTGTTGTACTTTCTGATTACCGAAACGATAAGTGGCTGTAAAACGAACTTGCTGGCTATCTTGACGGCCTTTAACGATGATGTCCAAATTTTGATATTTCTGATAACCCACGAATTTTTGAGTTCTGAAAATATCCTGTGCGTTCAAGCGTAAAGTCAATTTCTTATCCAATAATTGCTTTGAAATACCCGCATTCACGGCGTACATCGCCTCTCCAATAACCAATCCTTCGGATGCTTTTGACACATACCAACCACTCACTTCTGCTGACCAATCGTTCGGTAAAGTGAAACGATTTTGGATATTCAAGTTCAAAACTGGGATTTTGACATCCAATTGACTACCCAAAAGTTCACCTTTATAACGATTCACAAAAAAGTTAGCACTCGCATTCACAAACCACCATTTTTGCACGGGTACTGGTACATTTAAGCTGACACCATAGTTTTCAAGGGTCGCAAGGTTTTGTCTTGTTACGAACGATTGTTTCAGTGCATCATCTTGTTTTAATGTAAAAGTGATGGCATCCGTTGTTTTTGAATAATTCGTACCAATAGATATTGAACCCATGAAAGTATAATTCAAGTCAAAATTATTGGAATACTGAGGGGTCAGATTCGGATTGCCTTGTTCATACGTGTATTTATCCAAAAACTCACGGAATGGGTTCAAATCCTCATAATTTGGGCGGTCAATGCGGCGGCTATACGATACTCTAACGGCGTGTTTTTCTTTTACACCCCACTTTTTCATCACAAAAGCCGTAGGGAATAGGTCGGTATAATGGCGTTCAAAACTTGTATCCGTTGTTACTTGTTTGCCCGTGATATTCGTATTTTCAAGTCTCAAACCTATTTGATAGTTGATACCACCTTTCAATTCTTGGCTGTAATTTAAATAAGCAGCGTTGATATTTTCATCGTATTCAAAATCATTGGTGATATTTTTATCAACAATTCGCGTATTTCCTTGAATATTGTAGAACATGATATCGTTACCTGAATTGACATAACTCGTTTTCGCACCTGCCTCAAATTTAGCCGTTTTACTGCCTGTCCCGAAGAAGGCGGGAAGGGGGTGCACATAGTCCGTTTTTGCTGATTTTATATTAAAATTACGAGCGATATTATTTTCTTGAAAAGCATTGGTTTCACCCGTTGACAATACTTCGAAGTTCTGTTGATTATCAGTTGTGAATGAATACGTATCGGCATCAAAAGTGATTTCACGACCCAATGAGTCAAATGTATGTTTTAAATTAAAGTTGCCTGAAACCTCATTCCACTTATCATTTTCCTTCGTTTTGGTGTGTACAGCTGATTTTAAAGTGCCATTTGGTGCATATATTGATGTAATATTGTCTTTTGACAATTGATATAGCTTATTGTTTCTATTGCCAAAGTTACCTGACAACAGTACACCGATAGTCGTTTTATCCGATAAATTATAATCCGCACCGCCTCGCCAAGCATTTGAAATATACGGATTGCGGTTATAAGCCACTTGTACAAAGGAGTCCGTTACAGCGCCTTTACCATTATCCGCTCTAAAAACTCTGGTAATTTCGTTGATGTTGAAATTGTCTCGATTGTTAAAATTATAAGAACCGAATACATTCCATTTTCCATATCGGTAATTCAAATTCAAACTATTAAAGTTTTTGTAATAAACACCTTGACCATAAGTGCTCGATATTTGACCGTTTAAACCATATAATTGGTTCTTTTTCATCACTATATTGATGATACCCGCATTACCTGCCGCATCGTATTTGGAGGATGGATTGGTGATGATTTCCACTTTTTGAATCATATTGGCGGTTGTACTGCGTAGAAGATTCGCTAATTGGTCTTGTGAGAGTTGCGAAGGTTTGCCGTCAATCATGACGCGCACGCCTTCTTTACCACGCAAGGTAATTTTCCCTTCATTATTTACAATCACGCCCGGTGCTTTTTCTAAAACTTCCAAAGCTGTAGAACCCGCTGCCACGATACTGTTTTCAACATTCACAACTGTTTTATCAATCTGATGTTCAATAAAAGGTTTTTGAGCCGTTACAGTCACTGCTCCCAAAACTTTAGTATCTTCAACAAGTTTTAAGTCATTGATTGTCAATGAATTGCCTTCAATACTGAGGGGATCTGAGAATTGTTTTTTCAAACCTACTTGGGTCGCCACGACGCAATAAGAGCCGTTTTTAAGTTGTTCAAATTCGTATTTTCCGTAGGCGTCTGTCAAGGCGCCTTTCACTAAAACTGAATCTTTGGCTCTGTGCAAAGTGACCGTGACGAACTCTAAAGGATTACCCGTAGCATCAATGACACGACCAGATATTTTGCCTTGTGCTATTAAATTAAGTGTTAAAAAGGTGAGGGTAAGGAGGATGCAAAGTTTTTTCATGACAAAAGTTGGATTTTAGGTGATTTTTAAAAAATAAAACATCGGGGCTTCGAAAAGCCCTCATGAGAAGTCGGGTGATTTTAATTTAAAATTTTTGCAAAGCTGTTATCAATAAGATGTTCTTTAGTGGTAAAAAGTTACAGACAATTCTAAAATTTTATCCCATTTGATAACACAAAGATATATCGAATAACAGGTACTATGCAATACATAATACCTGTTATTCGATTAAACCTCTTTTAAACGGTATCAAAACGGGGATTTAATAGACGAACAAAAAAGATGATTCTACTTTTTAACTAAAATTCTCGATTAAATCTTTGAAAACAAGCGGAGATATTTAATTTTACCCGCGAAATACCATTTTAATTGCTTTCAAAATCAATCCATCATGAAAAAGCTCATTAGTATTCCTTTTTTACTTTTTATTTTGACCATCGCCACGGCTCAAAAAGTGTCAAAGCTACCAGAGTCAAAACTGCCTTCTATCGAGACTGAAACCCATCTGCGCTTCTTAGCATCCGACGAAATGTTGGGGCGTAAAACGGGCGAACCGACCAATAATGTAGCTGCTCGTTATATTGCTGAGCAGTTCCGCTATTGTGGTTTGAAAATGCCAGCGGGTCAATCTACTTATTTGCAAGCAGTGCCTTTCAGCAATACCAAGCCCGTTACTGAGGGGTCTATCGCCACCGATACGGCTTTGCTCAAAGCAGTTGACGACTTTTTAGTCATCGAAGGTCAAGGCATTGACATTAAAAATGTGCCCCTCGTCTTCGCCAATTTCGGTTGGGTAGATGAAAAGGAAGGTTACGATGATTATAAAGATTTGGATGTAAAAGGCAAGGTGGTCGTCGTATCGCTCGGTACGCCCAAGTCTGAAAAGACGTTTGAAATGATGTCTGCATCATCGCAAAAAACGAAATTTGCGGCGCAACATGGTGCATTGGCTGTCATCGAAATTTTCACGGCTAAAGTTGGTTGGAAACAACTGACCCGCTATTTTAACAGTGAAAGACTGGAATTGAATGATAGTAAAGCTGAAAATACTGAGGGGATAACCCACGTATGGATAAGCCAAGCGCGCGCCACTGCTTTCGCAAAGGATAAGCTCAAAACAGTGAGTATTAAAACCGGAGGAAGGACTAAAACCGCCGTTATGTCTTATAACGTAGCTGGTGTACTGGAAGGCAGCGACCCTGTTTTGAAAAATGAATACATTATATTATCTGCCCATTTCGACCATTTGGGCACTGCCAAAGGCACGGGTAAAGTGGGAGAAGACACCATTTATAACGGTACGCGCGACAATGCTTTTGGCTGTTCGGCGCTTCTTTTTGCGGCAAAATGCCTTTCACAAGTGCGCCCTAAGCGTTCAATACTGTTTTTAGGTTTGACGGGCGAAGAGATTGGACTTTTAGGCAGCGAGTACTACGCTGAGCACCCACTTATTCCACTCAAACAGTGCGTTTTTAATCTTGATACGGACGGTGCTGGCTATAACGACACGACTAAATTGACTACAATCGGCTTGAATCGAACCGACGCTACCCCTGAACTCATGGCAGGTGCAAAAGCTTTCGGACTCAATATGATTGACGACCCTGCGCCCGAGCAAAATCTTTTTGACCGCTCGGATAATGTTAATTTCGCTAAAAAAGGGATTCCTGCGCCTGATTACAGCCCGGGTTTGAAAGCGTTTGATGAAGCCATTTTTAAATATTATCATAAAACTGAAGACAATGTGGAGACCGTCAGTCTCACCTATTTTCACCGCTATTGTCAAAGTTTTACTTATACGGCGCGCTTGATTGCTAATCGTAAAAATGCCCCTAAATGGACTCCAGGTGATAAATATGAGCCCGCTTTCAAGGCTTTATACGGAAAATAATGGATTTTACTGAGGGGTTATTAAAAAATCTCCGCCATAATAAAAATTAAAAACGAGTCTATTCCGATAAAGGGACAGGCTCGTTTTAGTAATATTTCAAGTTATAAAACAATAAAAAATAATTGCTAAAATTTGACAAACGGCAAAGGGTTATTCTGGCAGATAGTTTATTAAAATACATGTCACAAATACATAAAAGTTCAGTTAAACTAATTGTACTCCCTCTATAGATTTGTACCATAAGTAAACAAAAACTGAATCTACTACAATTTTTATTCAAACAAATAAACCGATGTTTAAACTTTACACACCCGTAAATACAGCTGTATTTATTAACACCCTTCTATTAATTTCTACTTTAATTTCAGTATCAAGTTTGCAAGCGCAAAACGGTAGTTCTTTTCGCACAGAAACCCAAGACAAATGGGGAGCAGTTCCAAAAGGAAATAACTCAGCTTCATACATGTACCGCAAGTTCGAAGCAGCTTTCCCCAATGGCATAACAGTAGGTTGTACTAATAAATTAGTATTATCCAACCCAAACGCTGTTACCGATTTTTTACCTTCAAATGGAGCAGTGGCAATATTACCTTCTGGTACTAAAACTAATCCTCAAGCTACCTATAGCAATGTTTTATCTGGTCATATTGTTGCTTTGAAACTGAATATTGGCTTTGATGAGTACGATTCAAAATTCAGCACAAGTAATGTACTTTTAAAAAATCTGGTCGTCAAAACAGGTATTTTTGCGGGAAAATCGGTTCAAGAAATTCTTCAATTAGCCGAAAATGCTATCGGTGGTTGCTTCATACCCTATCAACTTGTTGATTTAAGCGATGTTATAGCTAAAATCAATCAAAACTACGATAATAGCACTGCTGATATGGGTTTCCTGTCTTCTAACATTGTCCCTTCAAATGCTTGTATAAATGACCGTGAACCACCAGTTTTCAAAGAAACACCTCAAACTTTTACAGTTTTTACAGAAGAATGTTATATAGCATCTTGGAATATGCCTGTTGTTACAGATAATTGTTCGACTGTTATTTTAACGAGTAATATAAATTTAGGAGAATGTTTACCAATTGGAGTACACAAAGTAGTTATGACGGCTACAGATGCCACCGGCAATAAAAGTACTTATTCATTTACTATCACTATTGAACAAGGTATTTATGTGACTCCCTTGAACAGTCGCCTAAGCAATGTAGAATTTGTGGCTCACACAACCAAGAAAGATATATATTTAGATTGGGTCAATAAAGACAATGAAAAAACCAATCTTTTTATTATTGAAAAAGCCAATAATCAGGGAGACTTTGAACAAATTAGTACTTTAAATGCTCGCTCATTTGCGGGCTATCAAGACTATTCTTTTATAGATACTAAGCCTAAAAAGGATGAAAACAGCTACCGCATCAAAACCGTTTTTAAAGATGGTACTGTTCAATACTCTCGCGCACAAACAGTCAATTATAAAGACAAAGATTTTGTGCAAGTATATCCAAGCCCAGGCGCAGATGTAATTAATCTTGATTTGGCACCTTTTTCTAATCAAAATGTGCAGTTATATCTATATGATTACCTTGGCAAACCGGTTTATAACCAATTCGTCCAACAAGCTACTGACCGACCTGTAAAAATAGATGTATTAGACATCCCCGATGGGCAATACGTATTATCTATTATCCCCCAAAACGATAAAGAAGTGACTAAGGCTCTATTCATTAGAAATTAATAGCCTTATCCTAAACTTTATCTTTTTGTCCATATTAAAAATGTTAATTATACAAAAACTAATAAAAATGTCAATATCCATAAATAAGCATATTCTCTTTTCTTTTGTTTTCTCTACGCTTTCATTTCTCTCTTTTGCCCAATCAAGTTCATCTTGTGGCTGCGATTACATAATTGATTCTACCCTTGCCAATGGGATTTCTTTAGCACCGTGGCGTACAGGTGCATATTATTTTAATCCACAACCTGGACAAACGGTTTGTTTATCCGGTAATTATGTGGATTTACGGATTGATGGGATTAAAGGCACTGCGGCGGCTCCTATTATCATTAAAAATCTTTGTAACACAACGGCAACTTTCAATAGTACAGGGACTTATCCTCCTTTTTCACTAAGCAATAGTGAATACGTACGTATTACAGGTACTGGTGATACTTCTAAGAACTATGGTATTACGATAGATTGCTCTTCCAATACGGCTGCCCTTTTCGTTACGGGTACTAAAACTAAAGGTATTGAAATAGACCATGTAGAAATAAAAAGGTCAAATTTTGCAGGTTTTATGATAAAACAAGACCCTACCTGCGACCCTAATACGTGGTATAATAATATGGTGATGTCAGATATTCATCTTCATGATAATTATGTCCATGATGTAGTTGGAGAAGGTTTTTATATTGGCAATTCTTTTTGGCAAGGGGGTATGACGCGCACGTGTAATGGCGTTTCACAGGTTGTTTATCCACATCAAATTTTGGGATTAAACGTTCACCATAACATTATTCGCAATACTGGATGGGACGGTTTACAATATGGTTGCTCTCCTGATGCTGATGTCCATGACAATCTTATTGAAAACACAGGCCTGCAAAAAGTATCGCTACAAACAAATGGCGTACAAATTGGTGCTGGTTCTGGAGGGCTTTTTTATAATAATATTATACGTAAACCGGGAAGCACAGCTTTGGCTATTATCGGTTTTACCAATACCACAAAAGTATATAACAACTTGATTGTCAATGCCTACGAAGGTATATTTGCTGATACTCGAGATAGCATTTCATCACCTAAAATTGAATTAGAAATTTACAATAATACGCTTGTGAATACTTCTCAAAATGGTATGACCATCTATGACAACGGACACCAATACAAAAATGCTTCTAACCAATGGGTATTTTTTCCAAAAGGTTATCAGCCACGCGTCAAGAACAATGTCATTATCGGACCTTATTTCGATTACCGCTTAATATTGCGCAATCCTAATATATTGATTGATAGTACCAATAATTATAAATTAAGAACGCCTTTTACATCCCCCCCTCAGTATTTCCCGACTCAAAAGCTCAGTCTGTTTGCAGACACATCAGTCTGTACGCTTAAAACGGGTTCATATTTAATCAATAAAGGAACCAATATTGTCTCCAATGTCGTAACCAATGATTTGCTCGGCGTATCTCGAGACACCCTTCTTGATATAGGTTCTTACGAATTTGTAGCAGTATCATCTCCTTTTAGTCTAAAAACACCTAAAGTATCCAATAATACTGATAATAATAAAACTAAAAATGCACCCACTTTAGCTACTGAAAAAAAGGATAACAGCCTTGATTTGGGCATCGAAACCAAAGAATTTTCGCTTTATCCCACAATCGCAAGTGATTTGATAACAGTCAATATGCCCAATATATCGCAAAATGCCTCTATACAAATATATAATATGACAGGGCAATTAGTGAAAACTATTGACATTCAAACCAATAATAAAGCAGAAAGAATGAACATCAATATAAAAGATTTTAAGCAGGGCTTATATGTATGTTCATTCACAGAAAATAATAAACATATATCAAGCGTAAAGTTTTCTAAATGGTAAATAAGTAGGCGTAAAGAAATAAACGCTGCTATCGTCGGGCTGTAAAATGTAAAAAATGCGGAGCAGAGCGGAGTATTTTTCACATTTTACAGAACCGACTTAAAAAGATAGCAGTGTTTATTTTAGCCCAACTACTTATTAAAGCCCGTGTTTCCCCATAGTGGTAATGCGGGCTTTTTTTACGCTATTTCACCATTAAAATATCCCGCCATTGCGTCGTATAACACGGCGAGCGAAATTGCTCTCGTCTGGACCACGTATGATTCTTACCGCAAGTGGCAATGTACAAAGTCTGTTTTCCGTATTTTTTATTGATAGTGTCCATCGTTTTCATCAATTCTCGATTCCGAATTTCACTCTCTAATGGGTGAAATAAATTGCCTTGAATCGTCGCATTCGGTTTGAGTTCAGTGGCTAAAATCCCTGCTTTTTTATAGTTATAGCCCTCTCGATAGAGCTTTTTTAAAACTTCTAAAACAAAGGGTATCAATTCATTGGTATTAGATGTGGCATTTGGCAACTCGATGGAATCCGTGAAATAAATCCGATTATCATTCGTGATGCGGTTAAAAGGATTTGTCCAGATAAAAACCGTCAAATGACTGGTCGTTTGCTGAAAGTGCCGCAGTTTTTCGCCCAATCTCGTAGCGTACACCGATAGAGCTTCCTCCAATTCCGCCATTTTATACACATCTTTACGAAAAGAACGCGACACCATAATATTTTTACGACTTTCAATAACAGGCTCTAAACCCATGCAAGGGTAAGCATTCAGCTCTTTCACCGTTCTTAAAAGGACAACGCCAAACTTTTTATGAATCCAAGCCTGCTGAGCATTTCTCAAATCTAAAACCGTTTTGATACCATAAAAAGCCAATTGTTGCTGGTACGCTCGCCCCACGCCCCACACCTCGGATACATCTATTTCAGATAAAAATTGCGCCGTCTTTTCTGCATCTATCAAGGCAAGTACCCCCTCAGTATTGAAGCGTTTTTTAACAATATGGTTCGCCAATTTGGCTAAAGTTTTAGTCGTAGAAATACCGATTGAAACAGGGATACTCGTGCATTGAAGTATCTCTGCCCGTAGGTTTTTACAGATTTCCTCAATCGGGTTTTTATCCATAAAACGCGTATCAAACACCATAAAAGCTTCATCAATGGAGTAAATTTCGACATCAGCGCAATAGTTTTTAATGATATTCATCACCCTTTCCGACATATCGCCGTAAAGCTGATAATTGGAAGAAAAGACCGCCACCCCATTTTTTTCAATAATGGATTTAATTTCCCAATACGGCACACCCATTTTGATATTCAAAGCCTTGGCTTCATTGCTTCGAGCTATCACACAACCGTCATTATTGGATAAAACCACAATGGGTTTGCCATTGAGTTTGGGGTTAAAAACCCGTTCGCAAGATGCATAAAAATTGTTACAATCTACTAAAGCATAAAGTATCATTGATTTTTCGGATTATGTATCACATACGTCACCACTCCCCACACTTGAAAGTCCGTATCTGTCACGTCAATCGGGCTATAGCGAGGGTTTTCGGGCAATAACCACACTTTAAGTGGCTGCACACTCAGCCTTTTCACCGTGAACTCTCCATTCACAAGGGCTATGATAATATCATTATTTTTAGCTTTTAATGACCTATCCACTATCAAAATATCTTTGGGATATATACCCGCTCCTATCATCGAGACACCCTCCACTTTGATATAAAATGTGGAAGATGGATTTTTGATGAGGAAGCTATTGAGGTCCAATTTTTCCTCCATATAATCGTCAGCGGGCGACGGGAAGCCCGCTTGAATGGCATTGTAAAAAGGAATAAAAGCTGATGAGCGTTTCAAAGACTTATAAAAAATTAGCTTATCGGTATAGTTTAAACTCATAGTAAACGTGATTTTAAAACAAATTTAAAACTTTTATTTTAAAAATAAAAATATTTAACATTTTTTGTTTTAAAATTAAAACAAAATGTTTCTATGCTTTCAG
>JANPHO010000756.1:0-9101 GCA_031424515.1 Saprospiraceae bacterium | reverse complement strand
GTCACTCTGACGCTGAATAATATGCTTGGATTACCTGTGATTGTAAAATCTTATGAAAATGAACAGCGTATGCATTTTGAAATAAAAGATATTCCGAATGGTATATATCAGTTGCATATTTCACAAAAAGGTAAGCGTAGTATGGTTAAGCAGATTGTGATTCAGAAATAAATTGAAATTTGATGATTATTTTAAAACGTAGGGAAATTCAATATTCCTTACGTTTTTTTTATTTATGGGCAGCCTAAACTCTCATTTTTCTTCGTCCAGTTTTTTTTGTTTTAGCGGTATTGAACTGATAATTGACACCCCAAGCAATACCCACTTGCCCGCTTCCCCAACGAATATCGGATAAAGATTCGGAGTAAAAAGCTTGTACATTGAACTTGAAATTGTCAAAACCATAACGCAACGTTGCCGAGGGCTCGATGAAAAAATAGGTTGATTTTAAGGACGGATATTGATTCACGTCCATTTTTTTTAACTCTTTATCCACTAAAGGCTCCGTGTATATCATTTGATTGTATTGAATACCCGTGAGTTTGACCGTCGTAATCAAATCTATGTACTTGGAGGAATGGATAAAATTTAAGAAAAAATCGGATTTTATACATTTATACTTGAGGTTTTCGTCCGTATTTTTTTTAAAAAGACCGCGACTCACTTCTATCATCATCGAGGGCTGATAAATACCAGACATAATGCCCACTTGAGCACTTTTAGTATTGTCCAAAGGATGAAAAAAGATTGCCCCTGCTTGGAGTGAGTGGTAGCCTTTGGGTTCAAGATTTTCCAAAGAGTTATCAAAAATAGATGCCAGTACGCCTGATGTATCCGAAAAAATGGATCTCGTTCGGTTGTCAAGGTGACCTGAAACGGATATTCCTATATTTTTTGTGATGGCATAACTTGCTTGTAAATCGTGAAGGGAAAGAAAAATGTCGCCATCGCCTTTATCTTTTAAAACTGGAGTCGGGACAGGAGCAGACTGATAAAACGCTCGGCAAGATGAAAAGAAAATCAAGGCAATACTGAGCCAAAGAGTGTTGTTGTTGGACATACTGTGTTGCTTTTTAACGGTTTTTGTATAAAATGAGTGTGAAAACGCATCAAATGTAAAAACACAGTCTGACAAATTTTTAGCGTTTGAATATCAATAACAATTCACTTTTTTTAATATATTATAATTGATTTTTTCAATAAAAAAAGCGACACTCTTTCTGAATGTCGCTTTTTTATTTACTCTTGGTTATAATTCGCTATTTACTTAATCACTCCCAATTCTTTACCCACTTTCGTAAATGCGTCCACCGCCTTTTTTAAATGCTCTTTAGAATGTCCAGCAGAAATTTGGACTCTAATGCGGGCTTTACCTTTCGGCACAACAGGGAAAAAGAAGCCAATGACATAAATGCCTTCATCGAGCAATCTCTTCGCCATTTCTTGAGCCAGTTTGGCATCGTAAAGCATGACGGGCACAATAGGATGCGTGCCTTTGATGATATCAAAACCCGCTTTTTTCATTTCACGGCGGAAATATTTGGTATTACTTTCGAGTTTATCCCTCAGCTTGGTTGACCCCCTCAGTATTTCAAGCACTTTTAGGCTTGCGCCGACTATACTGGGCGCTAAAGTATTTGAAAAAAGATAAGGACGTGATCGTTGGCGTAAAATCTCCACTATCTCCTTTCTCGCTGCCGTAAAACCGCCCGATGCACCGCCCAAAGCCTTACCAAAGGTTCCAGTTACGATGTCCACGCGGCTCATACAATCGTGCAATTCATGGGTTCCACGTCCCGTTTTACCCATAAAGCCCGAGGAATGGCATTCATCAATCATTACCATTGCCCCGTATTTATCCGCCACATCACATATTTTACCCGTTTGGGCAATGATGCCATCCATAGAAAAAACACCATCACTAACTATTAAAATGCGGCGCGCGCCTTGCTCTTTTGCCGCTTTGAGTTGCGTTTCAAGGTCGCTCATATCATTGTTTTTATATCTAAAACGCTTGGCTTTGCACAACCTAATGCCGTCGATAATGCTGGCATGATTGAGTTCATCGCTCACAATGGCGTCTTCTTCATTGAGCAAAGGCTCAAATATGCCTCCGTTGGCGTCGAAAGCGGCGGCGTAGAGAATGGCATCTTCCATACCCACAAATTCGGCGATTTCCTTTTCAAGTTGCTTGTGAATATCCTGCGTACCGCAGATAAAACGCACGCTCGATAAGCCAAAACCATGCGTATCGATGGTTTTTTTAGCAGCTTTTATCACATCTTTATGGCTTGAAAGTCCGAGATAGTTGTTAGCGCAAAAGTTCAGAACCTCTTTACCATTGGCTTCAATTTCGGCTGCTTGCGGTGTGGTGATGATGCGCTCTTGCTTGTATAATCCCGCTTCTTTGATTTCTTCAATTTCGGCAGCTAAAGCTGATTTTATTGAGTACATATTTATTATTTTATGGTTTTATTTGATACTAATATTTTATTGATTTTAAACCTTTTCAGGTTCATATTTTTTTCTCAAATTAACAATCATATCGGTCGTCATTTTAGCCAAATCGAAATTAGGCTGCCATTTCCAATCGTGGCGGGCTTGCGAGTCGTCTATGCTTTCGGGCCATGAACTGGCGATATCTTGGCGATAATCGGGCTTATAGGTAACAGTAAAAGCCGGGATATGTTTTTGAATTTCAGCAGCCAATTCCTTAGGCATAAAACTCATACCAGAAAGGTTATAACTGCTGCGAATACTAATTTTTTCAGCGGGTGCTTCCATAAGCTGGACGGTTGCTCGAATGGCATCCTCCATGTATAGCATTGGCAAACGGGTAATGTCTTTTAAAAAACATTCAAAACTCTCTCCTTTTACGGCTTTATGAAAAATATCGACGGCATAATCTGTTGTGCCGCCTCCCGGCATACTCTGATAGCCAATAATACCCGGATAACGCAACGAACGCACATCAATGCCATAGCGTTTGTGGTAGTAACTACACCAGTTTTCACCTGCTACTTTACTCATGCCGTACACCGTTTCGGGCGTTCGGATGGTGTCTTGAGGCGTCATGATTCGAGGTGTATTAGAGCCAAAAACGGCAATGGTAGAAGGGAAAAATACTTTTTTGAGCTTATGCGTGCGCGCTGCTTCCAGCACATTGAATAAGCAATCCATGTTCACATCCCACGTTTTGAGGGGATTGATTTCACCTTTTGCGGAAAGAATGGCAGCCAGATGATAGATTTGAGTGATGCGGTACCGCTCAATGAGGTACGACATTTTAGTCGCATCGGTAGCGTCCAAAATTTCAAAAGGCAAATAATTATTGCCATCTATTGGCAAATGAATATCAGTGGCAATGACGTTTTCCTGACCGTAAGCGTTTCTCAAGGCTCTGGTCAGAACCGAACCAATTTGGCCATTGGCTCCTATTACGAGGATTTTATCTTTATTTGGCATGTTATAGTTTTATTTGGTGATTTAACATCTAAGATTGAAGATGTAAGATTTAAGACATAAGATTTTACTCAAAAGTTCCTTAACCTATGTCTTAAATCTTATGTCTTACATTCTTAAATCTTAGTTCTTATCTTTCATCTTAAATCTTAAATAAAGGTATTTCATTTAAAAATTCATACCTCTCAGTATCGTAATCCATTTTACAGCAAAATGTGGACAAACCATTGGTTGTTACTAAAAACGGAACTTTGAATTTCAAGTTGTAGCGCGCGATTTGGTCAAAAACCAACTGGTCAATCGGTACGTGTATGGACTTACATTCTACCATTAAGAAAGGGGTGGCGTTTTTATCAAATATCAAAATATCACACCTTTTTGATAAACCATTGATGGTCAAACCCATTTCTACCCTAATTTTACTGAGGGGGTAGTTTTTCTCTTGCACCAAGTATTGAACTACCAGTTGGCGAACAAGTTCTTCAGGCTGCAAGATGATATTTTTTTTTCTAATTGGGTCAAAAATTATAGTCTGATTGCCTTGTTGTTTAAGTCGTAGGTCTTTTTTAAATGTGGTAAAGTCTATTTCAATGAGCATTGGCAATATTTTAATGCGTTTTATTATGCCATTTCAAGTCTAAAATTATGGCTCAAAATGGCATAAAACGCTTTTTAATTACTTGCTTACTTTAAATGTACCATCGTCGTTCATGCGCTTATATATAATACTTTTCACGATAAAAGAATCACGGCGCGCTACTATCATGGAGTCATTTCTGATAACGATTGCGCCAGATTGAAATTGCTCTTTGCAGTATTTACTCAAACCTGTTTCATCTAATTTGATATTGATGGTATCATTCGCGCTTTGTAATTCATAACAATAAACGCAGACGAGTTCAGTATAATCCCTTAAAAATTGAATACCACCATCGTAAGAAACACACATGCTTGCTCTGAGAGCATTGTAATTTTGTTCCGTTTTATGAGCCGTATCGCGACTTGTCAATGAAGCAAATTTCCATTTACCTGCTATATCTTGGCGCATTTTTTTAATATTGTCAGAGGCTTTTTCATCCGTCGGAGGCGGGCAAGTAGGCTGGCCACCACAAGTTTCGAATTTAGGGGTTTCTGTACAAGAAATACAAGCAAAAATGATTGCTATTATTGAGCAATAGATATGGTTTGATTTGAAAGACATCTGTTTGTTTTTTAAATGAAAATAAAGAAATTTTTAGACTTTCTAATGCTTTTTTACATAAAAAGTACGCTTCTATGCAAAGAACACATAGAAAATCGGATAAAAATAATCAAACTCGTATAATGAGAAAGCTTTTTATCGAAATTACTTTAAATAGAATTTTTTTGAGACTTATGCACGAAATCCCAAGCCCGCCTTTCCGTCCACAAATACCCCTCAGTATCAGGCGCCATAAAGCCCAAATGACCGCCCCGAGCGGGTATTTCGAGGTACAAAAAAGGGTTTTTACATGCATCGGCGTACGGAAAGCATTCGGTAGCGAGGAATGTATCGTCTTTAGCATTAATCATCAAAGTAGGAACAGCTATATTTTTCAAAAGGGGTAGGGAACTTGCTTTTGACCAATAGTCATAGCAATCTATAAAGCCATTGATGGGGCCTGTGTAAGCGGTATCAAACTCTCTGAAATTCCGAGCGGCAAGGGTTTTTTGGAGGTCAAACTTGCCATTGAATAGCTCATATTTCTTCTTGGCTTTGGGCTTTAAAGTCAAGAGAAATTGATTGAGATAGATGATGTTTTTGGGCTTTTCAAACTCTATACTACAAGCTGCCAAATCGCACGGAACGGAATAAGCTAAAACGTGAGAGATTTCTGGAGGTATCATTTTACTTTTTTCACCGGCATATTTCAAGACAATATTGCCACCAATGCTGAACCCGATGACGACTATTTGTTTATATTTTTTCTTAAGCC
The DNA here is from genome assembly GCA_031424515.1 of Saprospiraceae bacterium. Taxonomy (GTDB): domain Bacteria; phylum Bacteroidota; class Bacteroidia; order Chitinophagales; family Saprospiraceae; genus JAAFJT01. The sequence continues at coordinate 3,684 of JANPHO010000756.1, read as the reverse complement.
GAATTTTTTCAATGACGTAGTCCAAATCAGCGGAGTTGCCGCTGTGATAACCGTGTAAAAAACGATTGTCTTCACCGCTGCATCCGCGAAGATTCATCCCAACGGCATCCCAACCAAGGGTATCAGATTCGCTATCCTTTTTATTATTAAAAAAGTGCATCATGCCGCGCATATACGGCTTACGGGCATGACCTTCAAGACCGTGTACACATATAAGCAGTTTATCCGATCCTACTTTCGACCAATCCAAATCTAAGAAATCACCATCCGGGGTATTGATTCTTTCACGTTCATATTTAAGATTAAAAAGTGGTCTTAAAAGGGCTGTATAAATGGTATTAAAATGCGTGTTTCGATACAGAAACGGTGGTTGATAGTTTACATTCTCAATTAAAGGCATTCCAAATAATGGTTAAAATTGTTAGTTCTAATGTTGTATTTGATTAAAATCAAGATAATTGACTAATTTTAAATAAAATTATATGTTAATCACGATATGTCAAAATTTTTATAAATGATTTTTTACGATATCCAAAACTAATCAATGAATTTCAAGACATAAAAAAAGCCTTTCAAAGTTAATTGAAAGGCTTTTTTATATTTATTTAACGTTAAAATTTAAGGACTCTAATTTTTATAAATTCTTGGGGAAGATGTAATTCCTGTAATTCTTTTTTAATTTGGATGGCTTTACTATTGGCTGCTTGTTCGTTATTGAAAAGCAAATCATAATAGACACAATAACCTGAAGTGGCGCTTTCAGTGCAACTTAATGATATACAATTAGCAATTAGGCCATAAGTTTTGAGTTGGTCAATGCGTTTACGGGCTTCATCAAAATTATTGTAGAGAATATCTTGAACCACATATTTAGTGCCTCGCATACCGGCACGGGCACAATCATAAATCAAATAACCGTCGGTAGGCGTATAAACGTATAAACCCACTTCATTTTTGGATGCACTTTCTTGAATAGTCGCAATGGGGCTGCTATTAATAATCGCATTGCCTTCGGATAGAGAAACGTCTTTTTTATACAAGTATTTCTCAGGTTCGGGCACTAAACGATCCGTCATTCGGGCTAAACTGTCTTGATAAGTTGTATCACTGAATATGGTGTGCACCGGGCGTTGCTGCCATTGGCGATAAAAAATACCACCCAGAACGGCAATTGAAAAAAGGCACGTAATAGCTTGCGCCATGTACGGTCGGCGATAGCGCTCAAGATTGCTTGTCGAGAAGCTGCGCAGGTTTTGTACTGAGGGGTTCTCCATAAACTTGAGTGTGCGGCGGCGTTTGCCAAAAACTTCTTCGCGAGCGGGCGTAATGAGCAGATTAACGTGTTCATCTTTATCTATCGTCACCAAACCAAATCCATTATCGACACATTGATTTTTTAATTCTACAAAGTTCAAGTCAGTGCCATTGCTAAAAACATCGTGACCTATCGCAATCCATTGTTCATCCGCGTGATATTGCTTGAATTGCTCAATGGCATAAATATATCTATAACGACCTGCCGTACGGAAAAACATCTGATAAGCCAATATTGCCAAGCCCATTAAAGTCATTACCAATACCACACTGAACAACCAACCCGCTTTATCCAGCGACCATATATTGTAAACCCACAAAAGCAACATCACCAAACTCGATGCTGCACTGCCCGTTGCCAAAGCATCCCATAAAAGCTGTTGTTGTTGAAGAGAATAGCGTACTTCAGGAGCTGTAGAAGCAGAAGTCGCTTCAAAAGTAGCTATAAAAGGTGTACCATCTTCCTTGGGAAACTCCAAATGACCATCCACTATGATGCCTGACGGGTGCATTTTATCATAGCTAACGACAGTTTCACCTTTTCGAGGGCGAAACTTGTAGTACGTTTTCATGAATGAAAGCGTCGCTCGTTTGATAGTATCTTCGCTTAGGAATTCCAAGAATATTTGATGGTATTTGGTTGATTAATTTAATGATTTAAAATAAATATCAAATCTGGGTATAAAATTACTATATTTTATGATATTATGAAAATATTTTTTGTTTAAATGACTGAAATACTATGAATTGCAGATTTTATGTTATAAATATTTAATGCGATTCAAATTTTAAATAACCATACTATGATGCCAAAAGTTTCTGATACAATTTAATGGTTTCCACGGCTTCTTTTACGTCATGAACCCTCAATATTTTAGCTCCTTGTTGCAAAGCCACCAAGTTTAAAACGGATGTGCCGTTCAATGCTTCATCGGCAGTGATGCCCAGAGTTTTCCAAATCATCGTTTTACGCGAAAGACCAGCCAAAATAGGAACTTCTAAAATCTTCAGAACGTGCATTTTTTTCAATAAAGTAAAATTATGGTCGGTTGTTTTACCAAAACCAAAACCAGCATCCACGATAATATCCTTTACACCGAGGCCCCTCAGTATGCCCACCTTTTCAATTAAAAAATCCAATACTTCAAGGGTTACATCATCCTTATATTCGGCTTGGTATTGCATGGTGGCGAGCGTTTTACCTTTCATGTGCATCAATATATAAGGTATATTCTCCAATTCAGCGACAGTTTCAAACATCTGAGCGTCGAATTTGCCCGCCGAAATATCGTTTATGATACTCGCTCCTTCACCCACACAAGCCCGCGCCACACTCGAACGAATGGTATCAATGGAAATAATGGCTTTCGGAAAGCGTTTTACGGCTGTTTTCAGGGCTGGTAAAACCCTCATTAATTCCTCTTTTTCGCTGATAATATCTGCACCTGGTCGGCTCGACATGCCACCAATATCTAAGATAGAGACCCCCTCAGTCACCATGCGTTCCATACGTTCCAAAAAGGAGTCTGCGCCCATAAAACGGCTGTTTTCATAGAAAGAATCGGGTGTAATATTCAACACACCCATCACAATAGGAGAGGAAAGGTCGAGCAATTGACCATTACAATTTAAGGTAGTTTGTTCATATAACATTTTGCAAAATTACTATAACTTTGGATTTTTAAGAATATGTATCAGAAATTGAACTAATTTTTAAAGTTTTTGCTAATTTTTCAGCATTTTAAAATAAAAAACGATGATTAAAAACCTCCTTCTCGACTATGTTCGTTACAACCTCTGGGTCAATACTCGCCTGATTGAATTATTCAGAAATACAGATGATGCTATTGTGTCACATGAAATCACCAGCAGTTTCCCTTCTATCCGCCATACTTTAATTCACCTTTGGGATGTAGAATCTCTTTGGCTCTCACGACTGAGGGGTATATCGCCCACCACATTTCCATCTGAAAACTTCACAGGAAGTAACGAGGAAGTTTATGAAAGACTACTGGCTGTATCAAAAGACTTTGTCGAATTCGTAGAAAGTAAAACCGAAGATTTCTTTGATAAAACATTGGAATTCAATTTGTTATCAGCGAAAGGCGTTTTTAGTCAAAAAGGGGCGGATATGATACACCATTGCATGAATCATCAAACTTTTCACCGTGGACAGATTATCACTATGGCACGTCAATTAGGCATGACCCAGCTTCCGAGAACGGATTACATTATTTTTAAAAGGGAAATGGAGGCGTGAAATGTGGATTTTAAAATTATTTAAGCCTACTATTTATCTTAAAAATCACACCAAATATTTCAGCGTTGAAAATTGAAATTCTAATATATAAAATACAATTTATTTTTTTA
>JANPHO010000755.1:0-2460 GCA_031424515.1 Saprospiraceae bacterium | reverse complement strand
TCCAAAGGGCTGAATAATGCTTTTAAAAATAAGAAAGCCAATAGTGGTGAGCTTAATTTGATGCTTACTGCCTGCCTCAATAAAATAGGATTGAAGGCTTTCCCAATGCTCATAAGCACGAGAGATAACGGTGCACCCGTGGATAAATACCCAATTGCTACCCAATTTAATCATATTTTATGCTATACAGAACTGAATGGTAAGCCATTGATGTTGGATGCAGGTAATATTTATAGACCTATGAATATTCAACGTATCCCATCATTGAATGAAAAAGGGTGGGTCTTAGAAAAAAATAAATCGAGGTGGGTGAATATCCAACCATCCCTCAGTAGTAATATCACTGCAGCAAGCTTTACGTTATCAGATAATGGCAGTTTGGTGGGTAATATGGCTTCATTGCATCAAGGATATAGTGCTGTCAACGAAAGAATGGAGGCAAAAGATGACGACAAACTGGAGAAACTTAAAAAGAAATTGGTTAAGGATTTTTCGGAAATTGTCGTTGATAGCATAGTTCAGCAAAACCTTGACAAAGTATCTGAGCCGTATAAAAGAAAAATCTATTGCACTATTCCCAACGCTGCGATTATTGGAGATGGACTTATCTATATCAAGCCCACGTTAAAAACAGATTTTGATGAAAGCCCATTTAAGTCTGTGAAAAGAGACTATCCCGTTGACATTCCATATCCTTTTAAGGATCAATATGTACTAAATTTGACCATTCCTGACGATTATGAAGTTGAAGAGATTCCGCAGGCTGCGAGTTTAGTATTGCCCAATAATGGCGGATATTTTCAATATCTAAGCTCTCAAAAAGACAGTCAGATACAATTAGTGATAAAAATACAGCTCAATCAATTACATTTTGAACCCGTTGATTATTCTAAAATCAAGAATTTTTTTGATACTATAGTCGCCAAACAAGCTGAGCAAATTGTATTGAAGAAGAAAAAAGTGAGTGATAAATAGTTGATTTAAGATAATTCTTTTCAAGAATTTTCTCATTAAAAAAGCCGTGATACTGAGGGGTATCACGGCTTTTTAATGAATATATAATTGAAATAAAACCTAAAGGTTTGCGGCAATTTTATGAGCCAAATCAGCCATTTCTTCTGGTGTGACGGAAATTGTTTTTCCAAAACCTAAGTCAGAGATATTGCTGATGGGCATGAGGTGAATGTGCGCGTGAGGCACTTCTAAACCAATTACGGCAATACCTATTCGCTTGCATGGCACCGTTTTTTCAATAGCTTTTGCCACTTTTTTAGCAAAAACCATCAAGCCAGCAAGAATGGTGTCATCAATATCGAAGATATAATCAATTTCTATTTTAGGAATGACCAGTGTATGCCCCCGATGTTGTGGACGCACATCTAAAAAAGCGAGATAATACTCTGTTTCCGCTATTTTGTAGCAGGGAATTTCGCCATTGACTATTCTTGTGAAAATACTTGCCATATTTTAATCCAATGAAATGCTCAAAACTTTAAGTTCAATATTGCCATTAGGCGTTTTGATGACAGCTATATCACCTAATTCTTTACCTAATAACCCTTGACCAACTGGAGAGCTAACAGAAACTCTACCCGTTTTGAGGTCTGCTTCGGATTCCGGAACAAGTTTATACGTTACCTGTTTCTTCAATTTTACATTTTCGAGGACTACAGTAGCCAAAACGCCTACTTTTGAAGCATCCAACATGGATTCGTCAATGATACGGGCATTGGCAAGTTTGCTTTCTAATTCCGCAATCTTTGCTTCAAGCAAACCTTGAGCGTCTTTAGCAGCGTCATATTCTGCATTTTCAGAAAGGTCACCTTTTTCACGCGCTTCTGCTATGGCACGAGCCGCTTCTTTGCGTCCTGTAGTACGTAATTCTTCAGCATCCGCTTTAATCTTTTCGTAACCTCCTTGTGTCAAATATGTGTATTGAGACATAATCTTAATTTTTTAAATTTAAATAATAATACCTTTGTTACCTCAATATTGCTGAAATACTGAGGGGGTATGATAAAAAAGTTGAATGTATTAAAATTCCTATAATCGGTATTGAAATCAAATGAGTTTGGTTAGTACTCCTTATAAATGTGTAAAATGTAGTTATTTTTTACACTATTAATCAATTTTGATACAGGAAACGGGATAAGTAGGCGTTTAAAAATAACCTGCCTTTGTCGGCAGACAGGTTGACAATTTCTGTCGGGCTTAAAATTATAGAAAATATGGAGCGCAGCGGAGAATTTTCTATAATTTTGAGAGCCGACTTAAAAAAGAAATTGTCGGTTATTTTAGCCCAACTACTTATTAACATACCTATTTAAATAAAAACGGAACAAAATTACAAATTTTTCAGATAGCAAAGATAATGTTTTTTTGTAATTTTACTATTGAGTTCATAATCCATACTTTCAGTTATAGGCAATACTTTACCGTTTTTGAACATTATTTTAATTT
>JANPHO010000754.1:0-13613 GCA_031424515.1 Saprospiraceae bacterium | reverse complement strand
TATTTAACAACGCTTTCATCTTATCGTTGATAGGTGCTGTTTCATAGTCTTGTTTGACTAATTCGCAAGTGGTCGTTTCGCCCAATAGTATATCGGCAGCAGCTGTATGCGCTGCCGTACAGAATTGGCATTGATTGCGTGAGGAAACTAAAGTGGCTATAAGTTCACGCTCCCCCTCAGTTAGCGTCGATTCACCACGTAAAAGTATCTGAGTGAGCACACGGATAGGGGCTGCTGAATCTTGACGATATTCAAGCAAGCCAGTAATACCCGGAAGATGCGCTTCTAACGGAATATGTGACATTGGAAGATATTTTAAGTCAAATGAACCCTGAAAAGCATTCTTAAATACATGCAATTAGCTATTCATTTGGGTAATGAATATTATAAAACTTGAAAATTACCCTTTAGCATAAGACACTTTTGAGTTATGGAATGCATCATTTCGTGTATTTTTCATAATGAAATACAGCAAACCACACCCTCTCAGTATCCACATACAAAAGGCATCAATTTTTAGTTTTATAAAAATTAAATGGGAAAATTAACTTAAAATACCATTCGGTGGAGGCGTTTGAACAGTAAGGAATGGGTCTGTTTTTGTGTTTAGATACAACAAGAAATGTAATTGCTCTTTGACAGGCGACAGTTTTACAGTCATCACAGCAATCTCTTGAAAAAACAAATCTTTCTGTAATTTCAGAAATACGTTGTGGTTGTCAGATGAAAAAGGGTCGCTGCTATTTTTTTTAGTAATTTTTTGATAATCAATCAATTGTGTACTATCTACGATGGTATAACTCACTGTTTTACCATCATGTTCTTCTGTAAAAAAGTTTTGACTGTATACATCCCCCCTCATACGTGCGTTATCTTCTAAAACAATGACGGCTTGAGAATGTCCGATTTGATTGGCTTTTTCAATGGATAATTCTGTCTCTAAATCAGTTAGATTCCGTTCTATTACTACATACTCCGCACTGAATAGCAAGGGATGAATCAAGCTATCCGCCACAAAAATCAGGATTAAAAGCCCTATTAAAGTGCGTTTCATGTGGAATGTTTTAAATAACAGTAATATACTATTTTACAAAGGAAATAAAATTTTGAATTATTCCTATCAGAAATACTTTTTTTTAAATGAGAATAACAAATACAGAATTTTATTCATCAATTTATCCCATAAAATGAATACCTAAAATTAAAGTTAAAATCCATTTTTTATGTTCAATTACATTATTTAAAGATATTTTTACCCTTTAAATTATTTAAAAAGCATTGAATGACGCCCAATTCTCAAATATCAATACAGTTCTTTTATCTCGCTTGTGGTATTGTTTTACTGCTGGCATTGGTGGTCATTTATCTAATTGTTCGATTAAAAAAACTTGAAAATACTAAAAAAGAAGCTGAATTGCATTTCAAAAGCCTTGAAAGTAAAGTTGATAATCTGCAACTAGAAACACTTGAATCCAAGCTCAATCCGCATCTTTTTAAAAATATATTGAACTCTATTCAATCTCATGCTTATCAAACTTATTTTGCGCTGGATAAACTAGCCAATGTTTTGGACTATATTCTATACGAAAGCCGCAACAAATTTGTAACGCCCAAAGATGAGATTGACTTTGCCTTGAATTTGATTGAAATCAATAAAATAAAAGTAAGTCCACTTTTTGAATTGAAAGTAAAAACCAAAATCAATAGCCACGATGCACTGTACAATCAAAAGCTATTAGCGCCCATGATTTCGATTGATTTGATTGAAAATGCATTTAAACACGCTGATTTGCAGAGTGCAGATGCGTTTATTTCAATCGTCATAGAATTCACCGATAGTTGTTTGAGTTTGACTGTTTCAAATAAAATATCTGCTAAAAGAAATTTGAAAAAAGAAAAAAGCGGCATCGGCATCGAAACGCTTGAACAACGCTTGAAAATTATATACAAAGACCACTTCAAATTGGAGCGTTTTACTGAGGGGGAGGTCTATATTGCGCACTTAAAAATCAACTTGCTTGAGTACAAAACTAAAATGTTTGCTGCTTGATGATGAGCTGCCTGGGCTGACTTATCTGAAAATGTTGTGCGAGCAAATTCCAGAATTGGAGGTTGTGAAGGCATTTAATAATCCTGAAATTTTCCTTTCTGAATTACCAAATTTGGAATTCGATTTCTGCATTTTAGATATTGAAATGCCTCAAATGGATGGTTTGCAAGTGGCGAACTTGCTCAATGACAAACCCGTTATTTTTACCACTGCTTATAAAGAATACGCCGCCGAAGCCTTCGATTTGGATGCGATTGACTACGTGCGCAAACCTGTGAAAAAAGAGCGATTGCAACAAGCCATTCAAAAAGCCATTCAGCGATTGAGCAAAGTGAGCGCAGCCACCCCGTTGATGCAATTGAATACCGATAAAGGCAAAGCAATTATCTATTTTGACCAACTTTTGTATATAAAAAGCGCTGATTTGGACAGCCGTGATAAAATTGCGTACCTATTGGATGGCAGAAATTTGACCCTCAAAAATATTTCATTTGAAAAACTTCTAGATTTATTGCCCATCAATGAGTTTTGCAGAGTGAATAGAAAAGAGATTATTGCCATCAAAACGGTTCAAGTTTTCTCTTTTGACGAAGTGACAATTACTATTTTTAATGCTGAAAAAATGGAAAAAGCACTGACTTTGACCTTAAGTGAAGTTTATAAAAATGATTTTATGAAGTTGGTAAAAGTGTGATTTTATTACATTTTTTCACCGCTTGGTTACATTTTTCACCCATTTTAATGCTAATTCATTTTTAAAATCAATTTATACTTCAATTTTGGGTTAAATTGGTGATAATTATGAATAAATTTAAAAATAGCTTTTTCTATTTCGGGACGATTGGGATATTTTCCATTTTAATATACTTGATTATTACATGGGGTGCTGACCTTGAGGCGGGTAGGAATATTGTCATTCCTCAATCGGGCAAAAGTCAGTGGGCAGAGTTTTTGGAAGCCATGGCACACAATTTAAAATATCCTTTAGCCATCCTTTTAGCCCAAATAGTCACCATTATTTTAGCAGCTCGTTTATTTGGTTGGATTTGTAGAAAAATCGGGCAACCTTCTGTAATTGGTGAAATCATTGCCGGCATCGTTTTAGGCCCCTCAGTAATTGGGTCATTTTACCCCGAATTTTCAGCTACATTATTCCCTGTTTCATCACTCGAAAATTTGAAAATTTTAAGTCAAATTGGGCTTATCCTATTCATGTACGTGATTGGAATGGAGCTTGATTTGAAAGTTTTAAAAAATAAAGCGCACGAAGCGGTGGTTATAAGCCACGCCAGTATCATCTTCCCTTTTGCCTTGGGCATGTGCTTGGCTTATTATATTTACCTTGGTTTTGCGCCGCAAGGAATCCAATTCACTTCATTTGGATTGTTCATGGGGATTGCGATGAGCATAACGGCTTTTCCTGTTTTGGCTCGCATTATTCAAGAGCGAAATATCCATAAAACCCGATTAGGCGCATTGGTAATAACCTGCGCTGCTGCGGATGATATTACGGCGTGGTGCATTTTGGCCGCCGTTATTGCTATTGTAAAAGCGGGTTCATTGGTGAGTTCGTTGTATGTAATTGCGTTGGCGATTGCCTATGTTTTTGTGATGCTCGTTGTCATTCGACCTTTCTTGAAACGGGTGGGCGATTTGCACACTTCTCGTGAAAATTTAGGCAAACCCATCGTCGCTATTTTCTTTTTAGTGCTATTGATTTCATCTTATTTAACCGAAATTATAGGTATTCATGCTCTTTTTGGTGCTTTTATGGCGGGTGTTATTATGCCCGACAACACCAAGTTTAGGAATATTTTTATTGAAAAAATTGAAGATATTGCACTGGTTTTATTGCTCCCTCTGTTTTTCGTTTTTACAGGACTTAGAACTGAAATTGGCTTGCTCAACGATGTTTATTTATGGCAAATCACGGGTTTAATCATTTTGGTGGCTGTGGTTGGTAAATTTTTAGGCAGTGCTTTGGCAGCAAAATTTGTTGGTCAAAATTGGCAAGATAGCCTTACCATCGGTGCATTGATGAATACACGTGGTTTGATGGAATTGGTGGTGCTGAATATTGGCTACGATTTAGGTGTTTTAACGCCTAAAATATTCGCTATGATGGTCATTATGGCTTTATTGACCACTTTTATGACGGGACCTGCTTTGGACATTATCAATTGGTTTTTTAAATCAAAACCGGCTAATATTCCACAAGAAATTCGAGATTTGGCAAAATACAAGATTTTGATTTCGTTTGGTAATCCCGAAACTGGGCGAATATTGCTTCGACTAGCCAATAGTATGATTCAAAAGCTCAACGGAAATGCGGCTCTAACCGTCATGCATCTCACCCCTTCCAACGAACTACATCACTACAATATCGAAGAATACGAAAGAGAAAGTTTTACGCCTGTCATCGAAGAGTCGGAACGATTGAGTAAAAAAATCACCACTTTATTCAAAGCCTCTAATGATCTTGAAACGGACATTGCGGATGTTGCCAACAAAGGTGACTATGATTTGCTTTTAATTGGCTTGGGGCAATCCATTTTTGAAGGCAGTCTTTTAGGTAAAATACTGGGCTTTACGACTCGTATTATCAACCCAGAAAAATTACTCAACACGGTTACAGGCAGAGAAAAACTTTTCACGGATTCGCCTTTTGACGAGCGCACTCGATTGATTTTATCTAAATCACAAGTACCCGTGGGCATTTTAATTAATAAAAACCTGACTGAAATTGAGCGATTATTTATCCCAATATTTGATGTTCGTGATGCATTCTTGATTCAATATGCCCAAAAGCTGATTTATAATTCAGGTGTTCAAATCATCATCATCGACGCAATTGGGCAGCTTAAAAACAATGCTGAAATGAAAGAACGCATCCGAGCTATTGAGCAAAATGCACCGAATCACATCGCCGTACAGAGTGAAACAAATCTAGAAAAATCGTTTCTCCAAGAACAAGATTTGATGCTTATCAGCTTAGAAAGTTGGAAAAAATTGGTAGATTCTAAAAGCTTGTGGCTCTCTCACATCCCTTCAACGCTTATTATTTCTGATAAGAAGGATTTTTAAGAGCCCTTTTTTATAGAAAAGATATTAAAAGTTGGAAAACGCTCTTTGCCTCTGCGTTTCCAACAATTTCAACTAGCTTGAATCGAGTCGGGCTTAGTCACTGGTTTTAAAAAAAAGCTTTAAACACGCTCTTCATCGCTTGCATTGGAAAGAGAAACTGCCATTTCCCTTCTTTTGTTAGTCCGCCATTAGGCACAATACAGTGCACATGAGGGTGCAAACTTAGGTTTTGACCACAGGCGGGCACAAGTTCACCCATCGAAGAGGGCTTCCCGATGAAATATCGGGATAGATAATATAAATTTTTAAAATTTGCGATCGTGGTGCAAATTCTATTGTTTGTTCGCTGAAGGCATTGACTGTCATCGGGAATTCGGAGAACCATTCTCCTCCCCTCTTGATTGGAATAAAAAATTATTGAATAAGCTGCGTTACAAATTGCAAAATGATTCAGCTGAAAATATAGAGTAAAATTACACAAGTATGTCCTTTTGATTAGTAAAGAAAACGGTGGTTTTCTTTACTACCCTATTTCTCAATATCTGAATATTTCGTATTTTTGTTCCATCTGTTAGGTAATCATAATATGAAAACAAAAACTCATCGCCATGACTATAACCATGCTCAATTATTTGGAAGCCTTACCTGTCATCTTGCATGACAAGTTTTTGGAAATGGTAAAACGGGAAACCAAACAGAATCTCCACCGACCTATTCTGTATGAATTCTATATGAAAATAATACTTTGTTTTATGAGCCTTTGGGTTGACAAAAGCCTACCCTATTCTAACCATAACTTGATTAGCTCACTAAAAGTGTAAACTTTTAGCGGGTTAATTGAGCATGACTGCCAATTGACTTTAAGCCTATGAATCTGTCTTATCCTTTTGCTGACCATCTAAAAATTCTATTTACTTTCGATACTCTTGAGAATCTTAGGTTAGCTCTCTGTATCAACATAAGTACAGTTGATGAAATGATCTCACAACAGTTATTAAAACGCCTATTTCACTTCCTCTCGGCTGATATTTATCAGCAAAAGGAGGGGAAATAGTTTATAATAGTTAGGCTTAAAACGTCAAGATACTTCAAGATTGTGCCCATAATGATAAAACTCAATACTCGACAAAATATATTAAAATAGCCTAAAAGATACGTATCACTATACGTATCGGCCTAAATGTTACGTATACGTGTACGTATCGCCTTTAATAATACGTATCGTGATACGTATCACTGTTGTGAAGAGTTTTTGACGTGAAAAATATGTAAAACCAGCGTATAACTTTCGTAAAACTCAACAAGGAATAATCGGTTCTATGTTAAAATATATGAATGATGCAAACCTCAAATATTGCTCATAAAATACAATTAATAACGAAATTCAGAGATAAATAAAATACGAACTAAACGCACTAAACGCACTTTATCCGAACATAGTGCACTTTAAACGGATTATATTCGGATATTACTCGAATTGAATTCGAATCAAGTGCGGATGATAACATCTTTAATTCGTGTTGATAATGGGACTTATGTTAGTGCCATAAGGAAGCTTGAAATAAGCTCCAAAAAATTGACTCATAAAATGTATTGACAGGTCTAATACAATAACAAAACAAGTTGTATTGGTAAATCATAGACATAAAACGCAACAGGAGCTTTTCAGCTAGAATAATGTTATATTACAATTATTTAATAGCTTACAAGTATCCGATTAAATATTCACTACGACAAATACAGAAGGCTACCTATTACGCATAGGTAGCCTTCTGTATTTGTTTATCAGAAAATCCTTACCTATTTATTATTATCTTCTGAGTTTTTACTTCATCATTTACTTTAAGGCGGACTAAATACACCCCTGGTGACCAATCATTACACTTCACTTCAAAGAATTGGCTGCCTTCGTTGACATTGTCATTTGCTTTTGGATACCCCCTTTTGCGTTGAGTATCATCAATTCCGCTTTTGCTGGTGTAACCGCAAAACAGAGTTGTTGTAGGGCTACGCCCCGATTCCCAATCGCTTATTTCGGAATAATATTACCGAGATTTTTCAGCTACGCCTCCGTGAAAACCAAAGTGGAGATTGCTGATTAAGCGTTAGGAATTTCCACTTTGACAACGAATTTTTGAAAAGTCATGCTTAGATTTTAGGTAATTTTAATAAAAAAATGCTCAAAATACTGAGGGGGTCAATCCTTAGATTGCATGGGTTTAAACCGATAAAAACACTGTCCTTTTTCTTTAAAAACGCTGTCGCCAACGCTCAATTTACCACGCAAGTTTTGAGGAATTTTAAAGGTTTGCCCATCCGAAAGTTCCATCATTTGCAACTTGGTTCTACTCGAATCGCCGCCATAAATTCCCATGATTTTGGAACACGTAGATTTTTGCATAACCCAATTTTCTTTGTCGTCCTTGACAAGTTTGACAATTAGGGCAGCAACAACAAGTGCTAGTGCAATAAAACTGCCAATTAGTATTTTTTTCATGCGTTGACATATTTATGAATGGATAAAATTTTTATACTGATTACTCCTTAAGCGCACGTATTTTGTCGAACATGGTTTTCATGTTTTTACTCAAACTGTCAAAAAAATTATCCACACTCGAAAAATAAGATTCGTCTTGACCCGATAGACTTTTACCCCATTTTGTTTTGTAGTCATCTATAAATTTATACGCTTTTTTTTGCTCAAATTTTGTGTGGTAAGCCAATTTGTCCCAATCAAGTGACATCGCACTTTTTGTTAGTTCACCACTATTTGTCTTGACAATCAAACTTTTATGGTCGTTGCCGAGGTAAGTTATAATACTTGTCACCTCTTTTTCTACGACTATGAAATCCAATTGCATCGCTTGGCTTCTTTTGATAAAGGCAACACTGTCCATGTCAAACGTCAAAAACCTATCAACGGCTTCCACGTCTCTTACAGTTGCCACGCCTTTTGAGACAATGGAAGCCAAACGATACTTAAAATCCGTTGCCATTTTTTTGGCTTTTGTATCGTAATAACCCCACATTTCACCTTGTTTTACGGGCATATATCGCTCTACATCTTGATAACTACGGCAATATTCTTCCGACAACTCGTCGAACTGAATCGGGACAATTTCCCTGCCCTCGAAGTCATATAAACCGACTTTTTTATTCACTTTTAATTGTGCATAAAAGCCACATCTATAAATATCGTCATATCTTGGAAAGGCAATCGGGCTGCCGTCTTCCCGAAAAAATTTGCCATCAACGTCCAAAACCATTTTATTGTGGGGCGTTCCCGTGCGTGGCATATTTGTTTCATACATCCAAATTTTTCCTTCTGTATTCGCTACGGGTGTATCAAAAAAATTGTACAACCGCGCTTTGTTTGTTTCTGGATTGACGAATTGAATAAAGCCCCATTGGGCAAAATAAAAATTATTTGACGTTGTGCCTTCCGCCAATTGATAGCGAGGCTGCATCAAAAATTGCTGCGTTGAGAGGTCATAAACGCCCCAAACCAACGTTTTTGCGGCTGTTTTCTTAGCAACGTAGAGTAAAATCAGTTTTGGCACATTTGGTAACAAATCGGGTCGTTGATTCGGTTGCGTGTAAGGTCCCAATTTAACATCGTCAAAAACGGCATTTTTCATGGCTTTATCCGACATGTCATAAAACGTTTTTTGCTCGTTTTTAGTCACAACGTAGCCCATGCGTTGCTCCGTTCGGTCGCCGCCCGACCCCTCAGTATTTATTAAAATATTGACTTGACTGATGCTGTCGAGCATTATTTTACCATCGCAACCAATGATGACATCTGTTGTACGGTCGTCACTCGCAAAATACGCTGCGTTGCTCGTCAATTGCATCACGAACTTATAATTTGTTGCATACTCGGCAATGGTTTTTTTGCCTTTTTTTAGAATGGTTTTAGTGTTTTTGTACGTCTTTTTGTTGTACTCATACGTGACTGTAAAACACTCGGGGTTGCCCGCAGAAGCGTGGGCAGAAGCGAAAAACGCTACACATAGCGTCAATATAAGCGCAGCATTTTTTCTCATTTTTATTTTTTTAAACACATTAAAATAATACGTCATAAAATTAAATTAGGTCGAATACATACCTCAATTTCGACTCACCTCACGTCTGCAAATTGATTTAAAATGAGTTAATATTGGGCTTTTTCTTTGAAAATGAATGAAAAATGCTTAAAATACTGAGGGGATTAATTCTTCACCACCCCAATCGGAAAATCATTCCCAAACCCATAACTTGCAGGAAATTGGGGCGTGCCTTTATACTTTTCTGTAAGCACTGGAACTTGCTCTTGCAAATACGCATCGAGCTCTTTCACCGTAATCTTTTTATCACCACCCAAGTCCGCTTTACCACTCAATGCTTCTAATAAAACATAAGTAAAAGTGCCATGTTTGAGTTGTTCAAATTCAGACGCAAATTGCTCACTACCGGAAGCCGTGAGCCAATGTGTTCCCGTCGCCCGAGCAAGTTGTGAAATCGCTTTTTCTTCAGCTGCACCACGTGCCGCAACGATTTGGTCGAGCGCACCTGCGGATTGACAAGCGTCGAGAATAAACAACTGTTTTTGGGCTTTTATATCCTTTGAAAATTGTTGTAACTGATTGGCACTCAATCCTTTTTGAGCTAAAGCGTCGTCTTGTCCGTAGAGTTGCGTTACGTCGTGCGGGACTAAATAAAATTCCTTTTTTTGATTCAAAACACCGTGACCTGCGTAATAAAAAATGAATACGTCTTTGGCCGTGGCATTGGTTTTTATCTTTTCTAATTCGCTTGAAATACCGTCTTTTGTCGCCTTTTCGTCACCAATAAAAACAACATTTGTTTTGCTAAAAATACCTATTCCACCGCGTTCAATGGCTTCTTTAAAACTCGTCGCATCCGCCGTGGCGTAGTTCAAATTGTACTTCGGATTTTTATATTTATTGATGCCAATGACCATCAGATGCAGCGTGATACCCCCCTCAGTATTTGACGTATTTTGAGGCTTATTTGCTTTATAATTCACGATAATTTCATCGGGTAAACTCTCCGTTCTTTGGGTATTTAAGGCGATTGCCTTAAACTTATTTTCGCCTTCAACTAATTGAATATCAAATACTTGTTTTTTTGACTTTTCAATTTTGACATCGTCTTCAACGACCAAATTACGTGTGCCGCTGCCCACTAATTTTCCGTTGTGATACAAGCGAATTTCAGACACGCCATCGTCGGGGCAATCCGCTTTTAGAGTCAATTTTGCCGTGCCACTTGCGTTGTTATAGCTTGGAATATCGTCCTCAACGGTCAAATTTCGGTTCTGCACTTCGTATTGAATTTTGACTTTTGGGGCGGGTTTCAAGTTGTTAATATTATCTTTATCTTCAATCAGTGCGGGCGGCGTGCCATTAATCAGCATCCCGTACAGACCAGGCGTATAAAATTTTTCAAACAAGGCATCGAGCGACAGCATTTCCACGCCTTTCACGTAATACAAGCGTTTGAACGCATCGGGCGAGCCGTCGTAACGTCCCTCGGGCGTTACGACAAGCCAATCTTTACTGTCTTTAAAACTGTAATACGTGCCTAATAATGCACCCGTTTCGGTCTGAAAAATATTGATTTGGTCACCTTCAATGGTCAAAAAAACGCTGCCTTTGGGCGTGAAAACGACGCTTGAAACGGCTTTTCCACTGTTTTTCGTTTCTTTTAATTCGTTAAACGCTTTATCCACGATTTTCACGCCTCTGCCTTCGCCCGTGATGGCTAATTTGGTGTTATCCATGTTCCAAAAGCCTTTGGCAAAGCCGTAACTTGATGTAAAATTTGGCGTTTTTAGCAACGTTTTGGTGGACACATCATAGACGGCTTCGGCATATTCATCTAAAACAACCACTAATTTTCCATCGTTTGAAATATTAAAACTGCGGTGGTTGCCATCGTTTTTATGCACCAAATCCATCAAATTTTGCCCCGTTTGCACGTTCCAAACGCCCACTTTCCACTGTTCGGAGTTGCCGTTGAGTGCACCCACAAAACGTCCGTCATCCGAAAAAGCGTAGTAAGGTGCGTCATAAGTCTTGAATTTTTGCTTAAAAACGCCCGTTTTCACGTCAAACTCCATAAAACTGCCGTCCGTAAAGTGCATATAAATCACATCGCTCGAAGGTGAAAATCTGAATAATTGTCGTGAAATTTGTTTTTCATATTTTGGAGAAATAGGAAAAGAGTTGAGCATTTTACCACTTTCCACCTCATAAATCCTAATGGTATTGTTTGGAAAATAAGCCGCCCAACGTTTGCCATCGGCACTTATGGTGCTTGCCAAAGTCGCTTCATCTTCTTTTACCTTAATATTGCCCTTGACTTGACCCGTTTTAAAATCTAAGGTTTTAAAACTATTTTCAAACTCAAAACCCATTATTTGTTCTTTTTGCCAAACATTCGCGTTCGTAAAAAAGCCGTAACCGTAGGCTTGAAGTTGCCCCGACATCGTACCGACGGCTTGCCCCGTGGACAGTTTTTTCACTTTACCCATTTCGGTAAAAAGAATATCATGGACGCTACTACCCGAAATTCTGCCATCGCTATCACCACGTATATCATTGATTTTCAACGTTTTAATTTCAAAACTCGGCAGCACGTATTTTTTAACAATCGTCATTTGAAATTTTGGGTCACTCATATCCAAATACTGAACAAGCAAAGCGTCGCCTTCTACGGTAGTCCCAATAACGGGTTCTTGCTCATCACACGCAATGGTTTTGATGATTTTATTGGTTTTCAAATCATAGCATTGTATGTCTGAACTGCTCGTTGACACCACAAAAAGCAGGGCATTTTTTTCGGAAACGGCTATCCGTTTTTTGAACGCATCAAATTTAACGGCGGGTTCTAAGGCGTTGGTCGCAACGTCATAAATACGATAAAATTCATTCGATACCATCACCACTTTATTGTTAGGCAGCGCATAGGCACTACTGCCGCTAAAATCCTTAATTGTAGCAATTGTAGCACCCGTTTGGGCAGACAAAATATAGCCATCATCGTTGCAAACAGCTACTATTTTACTGCCATTTTCGATAAAAACACCACTATAATTGTAGCTTGCGGGTTTTACTGACCACATTTTTTTACCCGTTTCAATGTCAAAACTTTCAATATTAGTTGAGTTGAAAATCACAACATTCTTCCCGTCGGGACTAATTTTCAAGTCCGTAATTTTTGAGATACTGATTTTGAACGTGCGTAATTGCCGCTTCGTTTTGGCTTCCCAAAGGATTAAATGGTCGTCATCGGCACCAACAAAAAACCGTCCGTCGGGCGTGATTTTGTAGTGAGCATACGTGTATGGAAAACTTGTAGGCACGACCAATTCCATTTTTTGCGCCCAAATACTGAGAGGATAGGTGAGGAGTAG
Source organism: Saprospiraceae bacterium (assembly GCA_031424515.1). Taxonomy (GTDB): domain Bacteria; phylum Bacteroidota; class Bacteroidia; order Chitinophagales; family Saprospiraceae; genus JAAFJT01. The sequence continues at coordinate 1,059 of JANPHO010000754.1, read as the reverse complement.
AAGTAGGACTATTTTTTTCATAAAAAATTAATTTTTTTATATTGACAAAGAGAAAAAGAGGGTTTGTAACTTTCCAAAAGTTAAAAATTTTTGGAAAGTTATACACCAAAACACCATTATTAAAGCCCGTTTTATTTGTTAAAAATACCATAGCCATTCAAAAAAAAACCACTGCCCGAAATTCGTAAATTATACACCATTTTTACATTACGGTATTTTTTATATATTCGGTTTACGCTTATCTTAATTACTTGATTGTCAACTATTTACAAAAGATTATCGCTTACTTTCACGTCATTCAAAACGACTTTTTTACCGTTTATACTGAGGGAGTGATTTAGCGTCGCTTCCAACAAAACCGTATTTTGCAAAGCACTATTTGAAACAAAATCTACTGTTTCGGGCATATTAAAACCCACCGCACCGATGTTAAAATTGCCGTGATGCACGTCCAAACGCGTCACTACTGAGGGGGTGTTATTGAGGTCTAATACAGTGTCGCCAATTTTAATATCTTCAATCCGTTTACGGCTTCCATCGGCAAGGCTCACATAGACGCCTGCGGGGAAGCAAAGGGATTGATTATCAACGGATTGCCACAATATTTTGCCCGTTTTGTCAATCATTGTGTATTTAAAACCCTCGCCTTGCCCGTTAAAAAGAACGAAAGTTGCCACGCCATTTTTAAACATACTTGCTTCCGATAATTCTCCCGCTTGGGGAAACGAAATAACCAATTTTCCCGTCGTCCCTAATTTTGACCAAGTATTTTAACCCCATTTGTTGAAAATACCTATTGTGTTTTCACGAATTTAGACCTGTAAAAACGTTGCCCTTTTTCTTTAAAAACGCTGTCGCCAATGCTCAATTTACCCACCAAATTTTGGGGAATGGTAAACGTTTGGCTATGAGATAATGCCATGATTTGGAGGTTAAGTCTCCTTTTATCGCCGCCATAAATATCAACTATTTTAGAATGTGTCGATTTTTGAGTTGTCCCATTTTCCTTATCATCAGAGACAAATTGGGCAATTAGGGCAGCAAAAACAAGCGCAAAAG
>JANPHO010000753.1:0-2372 GCA_031424515.1 Saprospiraceae bacterium | reverse complement strand
TAAAAAAACAAAAAACAGCACTTTAAATGGTAAAAATATTGAGAAGAACTTTAATAATAGTAGGCTTGATTATTTGTGGATTCCATTTCGGATATTCACAAAAGGAGGCTATTATTATGGGTAAAATTGACAACCCAACCTCTCTCAATATCTCGGTTGAGTACAAACTTAATCCGTTTACACTTGAAGATGCTTTATATGAAGGCTCAATTGATTTAAACAATCTTTTTGGCATTAAAATCAAATTGAGTGAACCCCGTACTGTCGTCTTCAACTATCAAAATCAAAAAGTCCCCATTTTTATAGTTCCAGGCGATACCTTAAAAATGATGTTTGAAGGCAATAAAATGCTTGAAACCATGGTATTTGAAGGCGATAATGCTATTTCTAATAAATATTTAACGGCGTATTCAAAAAAGTTTCCTGATAGTTTTGATGATAAAGGATTTGATTATTATCGTTTTAATGACAAACCACTTGAATTCAAAAATTTCATAGACACCACGTCTGTCTCGCGTAAGACTTTTGAAGATAATTATGCTGAAAAAGGTGCTTTTACTAATACTTTCAAGGATTTTATTCAAAGCAATAGGACTTATTGGCGTTTTTTTCATCTTATGAATTACGCTCAGTATTTTAATTTAAAAACGGAACCTGATTTAAAAAAGGGTGAAGTGTCTTATTTTTCTTTTTTAAAAGAGGCGAAAGTGAGCAATGATAAGGCATTAAATTCTGTCTTTTACCTGCGTTTTTTGAATCAATACTTGGCTTATCAATACGGTAAAAATAGCACGATTGGAGCTTTGCCACCTGATGCCGTTCAAGAAAAATTGAGCATGGTGCAAGTCGTAAAACCACGTAGAAGTAACTTGCCAGTTTGGGATAATCCCCTTAATTCACCAAATCAGCTGTCCACATTAGCCCTAAACGAGGAGGTGCTTTCCCAATATTTGACCACGAATGAGCCTGTTTCATTTATGCTCGATGATGCCAAATACATAGATTATTTCTTGAAAGTGAAGCTACAGGATGGGCGTATTGGGTGGGTTCCCCAAACATTCATTTCTAACTCGGATAAAGAGGTTGTTCAACGCTTCGTTTCACCCCGCTTGTGTTTTAATTCGAATGATACTTTATGCGGATTTCAACAGTTTTTGGAGGGAAAAGCCTTGTATTTTGCCACTTTACGGGAGTTGATATTGAGTACCGCCACCATTTCAATGGCTTCTATGCAGCAGCGCACGGAAGCTTTTATGAGTAAGAATGCTACTTTTCGACCTTATAATGATGCCTTGAGGGGTGTTTTTAAAATGGTAGAAGCCGACAGAGAAAACCGCATTGAAAGGCTTATTGTGACCCCGGATTGCGCGGTGGAATATTTCAATTTGAATAAGCTGTATTTTGATAAAAACTTATCGGCGCAATTCGGTAACCAAGTAAAAGATGAAGGGAAAACGTCTTTAGTGCCGAGCCCGATGTCATCATCTGAAAATCCCAATGGTTCACCTGATTTTATGACGTATAAGCCCGGTAAACCCAATATTTTTAAAGGTTTGGTGATTAATGATAATTTACCGCCTTTTAAAATAAAGGATATTGCGGGTAATGAAATTCGACAACAGGATTTATTAGGCAAAGTAGTTTACATTGATTTTTGGGCGACTTGGTGCAGTCCTTGCCAAGCTGAAATGACCCATTCGCAAAGCCTTATTGAGCGATATAAAGAGAATAAAAACATCATTTTTATTTATATTTCAATGGATACGGACATTGAACTGTGGAAACAATACATAAAAGATAACAAACCCAAAGGCATCCACGCCATTGACGCTGAAAATATCCCTCAAAACCTCAAAATTGAAGGCTTACCTAATTATTTGATTATTGATAAAAATGGGCGAGTGGCATATAATTCTCGTATTCCTTCCAAAATTGATGCGGATAGTATGATTGAGTTTTTATTGAGGTAAAAAGTTACCTACTCGATTATTTTTTTAAAAGCATAAAAACCAATTGTAAAAAGCGGTTTTTAAACTTAGAAATTTGAAAATAAGGCTTTTGCACGGCTCCAAATCTTCTGAAAAAAGGCTCTACAGTTTCTAACATACTCCCTTCAAAATCAAAAATTGGCGTATTTTGAGCACTATCTTGAATCGCTTTCCAAATCAATAAATGCATCGCATGATTCTTTCGTCCCACCTCCGATGAACCACTGGCGAGATAATAGGTACTGTTTTTATCCCAAATAATATAAGCAGTTGCGTCTATCGTACTTGTTTCAATATTACGAGCGAAATAGAGTTTTTTACATTGTTTTTCAGTTAAAATAGTATCCAAATTTTGCCAAATACTGAGGGGGGTATTATCTTTTG
>JANPHO010000752.1:0-2888 GCA_031424515.1 Saprospiraceae bacterium | reverse complement strand
GCAACGGCGGTCGGAGGGCTTTACGTGGTACCCCCTCAGTATCAAGGCTTCGGGTTATACGTATGGCGAGCGGGCTTTTGTTACCGTTGAGCACGGCGGAAATCCCGATGACCCACACCAATTCAGAAGTGGCAATGTGGTTAATCTTTTCACGAAACAAACCGATGTTTATAAGCCCGAATTAAGTGGTACAATCCATTTTATTTCAAAAAATGCTATGCGTATCATTTTGAATTCCAGAGACTTACCCGATTGGCTAAGTGGTGGCTCCATTGGCGTAGATTTGCTTTTTGATGATAGAACGTACCTTGAAATGGAGCGCGCTTTGGATAAAGTCATCAATGCTAAAGGGGATAGATTGGCAGAGCTGAGAGATATTTTTTTAAATAAAAAACCCCAACACACTCTACCTAATACATCGGGAGAATTATGGAATATTGAAAAACTAAACGTTTCTCAAAACAAAGCGGTTCAAAATATTGCTCAAACGCAGGACATTGCTATCATTCACGGCCCTCCTGGCACTGGCAAAACCACGACCATTGTAGCAGCCGTTAAAAAGCTGACCCAAACTGAAAATACCATTCTCGTCGCCGCCCCATCCAATACGGCTGCCGATTTATTGACTGAGCGACTCGCCAATGAGGGTTTACTGGTAGTTCGGGTAGGAAATATCTCAAGAGTGGATGAAAATATTGTTCGGCACACGCTTGATTCACAACTATCGAACCATCCCGAAGCTAAAAATATTAAAAAAATAAAGATAAAAGCAGCTGAACTCCGCCGCCAAGCCCGTGCTTTTAAACGTCGATTTGACTTTGATGCGCGCAGTAAAAGGGAGGAACTCAAGCAGGAAGCGCGTGAAATGTCCTCTTGGGCGAACGATTTGGAAAAAAGGTTGATTGAGGAAATTTTGGATTCAGCACAAGTGATTACCTGTACGCTTGTGGGCGCAGCACATTCAATTCTCGACGGACGCAAATTCCGCACCGTTGTGATTGACGAAGCCGCACAAGCCCTTGAGCCCGCTACTTGGATTCCGATTCTGAAAGCCTCTCGTGTGATATTGGCGGGCGACCCTTTTCAGTTGCCACCCACGGTGAAAAGTATGGATGCACAGCGAGGAGGATTGTCCACTACTTTGATTGAAAAAGCTATAAAAAGGCTATCAAATATCAATTTATTGAATGTGCAATATCGTATGAATCAAACGATTATGCAGTTTTCTAATATTTGGTTTTATGACAAACAGCTTTCAGCACACCCCTCAGTATCTGAACGTAATTTACCCAATTTTAACGATGAAAAATCCGTTGTTTTTATTGATACATCTGGTTGTGGCTTCGAGGAAAAAAAGCACGCTGAAAAAATGAGCAGCTTCAATCCCGAAGAGTTTTACATTTTAAGAGAGCATTTATATCAATATTTAGAGATTTTTCCCTACGAAAAGCCCTCCATTGGCATCATTTCCCCTTATCGTGAACAGGTTGTGACAATTGAAAAAGAGATAGAAGAAGACCCTATTTTGAATGAATTGGACATAACAGTTTCCACAATTGACGGTTTTCAAGGGCAGGAACGCGATGTGATTTACATCTCCCTCGTGCGCTCAAACGAGAAAAAAGATATTGGTTTCTTGAGCGATTATCGCCGCATGAACGTTGCCATGACGCGTGCGCGCATGAAACTCATCGTCATAGGCGATAGTGGTACTATCGGCGAGAACAAATTTTATAAAACCTTCCTGGATTACGTAGATACTGAGGGGTCTTATAATTCGGCGTGGGCGTTTATGAAGCCATGATTTTGAAGACAATAGATTTTTAGACTTTAGATATTAGACTTTATCGTTTGTCTAATATCTTAAGTGTAGATTCAGAATGTCTGCTGTACAAAATGTGCGACCCCGATGGGGTCGTTACAATTAAAAAGCCTATTTTTCTACAAATATGTGAGTCCTCTGGACTCATTTTCTAGGGTCTTCTTATAAAAACTTAACCTTCAAAAAGAAAGCTTCTAATTCCTTGAAATCATCTGCAAAGTCTTCAAATTGAGCCACCATATTTTTAGGTTCAATTACCTTTAACATATTGGTTATCAATGTTCTAATGATTGAAGTTGTGAGTGAGACGGCTTTTAGAATTGACTTTAACTTGTCTTCTTTTAAAGTAACATCTCTAATGTAATTATTGGTTTCTACTGCCCAATGCTCCTTTATCGCTTTAAATAGAACTTTTGCTTGAGCTAATGTTGAGACCTCTTGATTACTCATATAGTAAGAAATTTCCTCGCTATACTTTTCTCTTTTCTTCTCAAATCGAGTCCTTTTGACTTGTATCATGGTTTGAAATTCAACTTTCTTCCACCGTTTGTCAAAATATTCTCTCGAAACATCATAAGCTTTAAAATACTGTGTTTCTTGCCTACCATGACCTTTGTATTCTGTATAGTGTTCAAAATCATGCTTTAACAGTTGAGGCAATTGTTCCATATCAGTTAGGATTTCACTCTGATTACCTTTTAACCCCACCACGAAAGTACCTTTTGCATCCGCTACCAATTCTAAAATGGTAGGTGTAAAATGTAAGGCATCCATTGTTAAATTCTGTGATGCTAAAACAGTATCTAACATAAAAGATTCAACAACGGGGCGTTCACTTTCTTTACTACCATTGTAATAACCTTGAGCATAGACCATTCTATTGCTATGGGTGACGGCTTGAACTATCGCTTCTCCTCGTGTACATCCCACTAAAATACTACCCCGTAGTTCTTTTCCATCTATGGCTACCCAAACCTTTGCCTTAACATCTAATTGAACTCCAAAATACTGGAATACCAATTTGCCTAAAAATGAAACATTCACATATTTTAAAAAAATAGGCAAG
>JANPHO010000751.1:0-35636 GCA_031424515.1 Saprospiraceae bacterium | reverse complement strand
TTTGGAATTCTGGCTCGGAAAGTTATTCGGAGGGGTAGCTTTAAGTCTAAACAAGAACTTGCTGAACGGTTGATGCAATTTATTCAATATTTCAACGCTGTACTTTCTAAACCATTCAAGTGGAATTATGGAGGAAAACCTTGCTACACTTAATTACTATGTTATTTAATAGATGTTGCACTAGCACTTCTACAGAGCCTACAAAGTTGGGGGATGTTTCCCTGCCGCGACCAAAATTTTTCGCAAATTAACCAAGCCTGTTCTATTAAGCCTTAATCTCGTAACAGTCGCCCTACCAGTTGGGCTTACACCAATGATTAAGGAATATTTCTCCTCCCATTTAAAATGGTCTAACCATATATCTTGTCGAGGATTATACAAAGGAACTAAATTTCCTGTAACAAAATCCAGAGCAAGTGTCGCTGTGAATTTATACAGATTACATCCCAAACAAGACCATGCGAGGTTGAGAGAATCATCAAGTCCACCTTTAATAACAGGGAAAATATGTTCGGCAGAAAAAGGGTCATGCGAAAACTCCTCTTGCATTTGGCAATATTCACAACAGTTAGAAGCTCTTTGACGGATTTTCAAGCGTAAAGCAGGTGTCATAAAATAGGCAATTTTATACCTAAATCCATTAAAACACTGTCAAGAGGCACTTTACGTAATTGGGCTAATTGAAGGATAAATTGCATTCGTTTTGCGTGAGCTATCTCGACCAAATCATTGAGTTGGATAAGTTTTTCACGCTCTTGCTCAGTTATTTCCCCTAATTTTAAGAGATTTTTCAATCTATTATATTCTCGCAAATCATCTTCTTGAATCTCTAATTGGACTTTTTGTAATAATTCTATTTCAGAAAGTGTTTTTTTACCTTTTTTAGAAAAGGCTGAAACACTTGTTTCCGTCAATAATTGAGAAATATAGTCCTCCAAAGACATACCTTGCCGGTTGGCATTTTCACGTAGATAATGCTCTGTGGTAACTGGAATTTGAATAATTAGGGACATTTTAATACTGTTTATTACATTTATTATCAACAAAGATAATGTGCTTTGGGAGTAAATCAAAGTTTAATGACTTCTATAATCCGCCCACTGATTATCACTGGAATACCTAAATTCTCGAATCCGAAAATAATTTCAAAACACTAAAATACATAAAAGCTTTGTAGAAATCAACTCTCTACAAGGCTTTTTAAAATATAAAAACACCTATTTAAAACTTATAACAGCCATATTGACCATTGCTTTTAGGCACTCGGCGTTTAGTAGTTTTAGGTTTTGATTTTTTAAAAAAGGAGAAAAAAGACTTTTTATTATATGAACTTGAACCTCTTCGTGAATTATAGTTCCTTGAAGTTTTGACTGAATTACTTTTTAAAACGCTCGCATTTCGAGTGGAAACCGATTCTGTATTTTTTTCTGAAACAGATTTATTGATATTTTCTTTTTTTACCCCCACCGAGTATTCGGGGTCTACGACCTCAGTAAAAATCGGGTTTAGAGGTGGGTCAGGTGCATTGTTGACACTTACTGGGCGCGTTTTTTTCTCTACTTCTGCTACTGTTTCAACTATTGAAGCCGTAGGAATAACGGGCGTTTTTGAAGTTATTTCAATCGGTTTTTCAGCACGATTGATAGCGGGCGTAGTCTCCATGGGCTTAGGTGGCGGCGCGTCCGTAATGCGTACCACATCGCCTAAACCATAATCTTTATCTATTTCATTTAAAACCTGTTCAACGCTGGCATTTTTTACTTTCTGAATTTCAGTTGTATTCGCATACGTTTTGTCCGTTACGGTATTTTTAACAACGGGTGTCTGAGCGAATATCGCTGATTGCGTGAGCATTAAAAGCCCCAAAACATATATTTTAAAATCAACTTGACCCGAACATTTATCACTTTCCATAGCTCAATTTTTGAAATAATTTATCAATATTAAATTTTATCGTTGATTGAGTTTTTCAAAGTTGCCTGTCATTGGCTGTCCCGGTTTTTCTAATTTTATAATCTTTTGATATAGGTTTTTATCTTCAATAATTTCTTTCAAAGAGTGTTTCCACAGCGGATCTTCTTCCATGACACCCGTTATTTTGAGTTCGGTGCGGCGATTCATTTGGTGTTCATTTTCAGAACAGTTTGAACCGTTTAGGCAAGCATTCACCAATTCAGTTTCACCGTAGCCTTTCCAAGTGATATTCGCTTGGCTAACACCACATTTTTCAACCAAATAACGGACTGCTGATTCCGCACGGCTATCTGAAAGCGTCATGTTATAGGCATCGCTGCCGCGCACATCCGTATGCGAACCCAATTCTACTTTTACAGCTGGATTATCTTTTAAAAAGATAGCCAACTTGTCTAAAACCTTAGCCGCATCGGGGCGAATAGCTGATTTATTAAAATCGTAGTAAATATTCGGGATAGCGAATTTTTTACCGATTTGTATCGAATCCAAATCAATACTGCCTAAAAAATAGCCAATTTCGTTATTATGCGTCATCAAGGCTTCTATTTCTGGACGTTTTACGCCCATGCCATCAATACACATAATGCAGCCGTTTACATTCACGTAGGCTTCAATACGGCGGTTGATGTAGCCAGGTTTGCGGACTAACACCGTGTAATGATTGCCTTCGTTAAAAGGGAAATTAAAAACGGACTTTGGATGACGTGGAATGGTGAGTTCTTGTTCTTTAGTAGTGTTGTTATAAATCTCGACCTTACAGTTTGGCAATGAATTTATTGCCTCTTGCGAACGAGATTTATCGAAAATCGTAATGTCAAATATATATCCCGGTTTGTTTTTCATATCGAGGTTTTGTTGAACAACCTCAGATTCGGGAATAAATACTTTATCCGACTTAAAATACGTGTTTTTATCCACTTCAATGCGGTAACGGTCTTTTTTAGGAACAGTCAAAGCATAATGACCTTCGCTATTGGTATTGGATTGCCCAATCGGGACAAGCATTCTATCGTCATAAACTGTTACAAGGGCATCGGGTAAAAGATTGCCATTTTGCTCATTTTTGATGGCTCCCTCAATAGTAACAGTTTTATTGTCACTCAAAGGACCAATCTTATTTTGTGAAAATAAAAAAATGGGGGCAATGCATAAAAGGAATGTTAAAAAATTAAAGCGTCTCATTTTTAGATTGATAAATTTTTGTTATAAAATACGACATTTACACTTCAAAGAATGAATGTTAAAAAATGTGTCCTTATGCAAAAATCCTATCTATAAATATGCCTTTAAAAGCAATATTTGATACAAATATATCTGAGATTAAAAGACCTGTCAAGTGACAGAGCCTTTTGAAACCCCGATTTATAGTTAATGTATGGTTAATGTTCGCAAATTACCAGCAAAGAGGTACGCTACCCCCGCAGTATAAATCTTATGTGATGTTAAAAATGGCTAAAAGAGGTGTTTATACTGAGGGGGGTGTTTCAAAGGAATATTTTACCTTTGTTTTATCAAAAAATAGATACAAATTTTAACTCAAAAAGGATATAATGTCCCTTAAAATATTTGGAATTCGGCATCATGGACCCGGTTCGGCTAAAAGCCTAATTAAGGCATTTGACGATTGGCAACCCGATTGTATTTTGATTGAAGGCGCACCTGATGCTGACGATTTGATAAAACACGTAGCCAATGAAGGGCTGAAGCCGCCCGTAGCCTTATTGATTTATAATCCTAAAAACCTACATCAAGCATCCTATTTCCCTTTTGCGGAGTTTTCTCCCGAGTGGCAAGCCATGAAATATGCTTTAAAAAAGAGTATTCCAGTTTCATTCATGGATTTGCCGATGAGCCTTAATTTTGGCTTTGATAATGCTCAAAATGATATACCTCAGCAGCTTTTTAAGGAAAATAAAGATGATGATTTAGATAAAACGCTCATCATCAAAGACCCTTTAAAATATATGGCTGAACTTGCAGGTTTTGCGGATAGTGAACGCTGGTGGGAAGCTACTTTTGAACAAAATGAACATCCAATTGAGATTTTTAACACTATTTTAGATATGATGCAGGCTCTCAGGCAAACCCTCAACAGACCTGAATCCGCTGAAACGCTTTTAAGAGAGGCTTATATGCGTAAAATAATCCGCAAAGCGATAAAAGATGGTTTTAAAAAAATAGCGGTGGTGTGTGGTGCTTGGCACGCGCCAGTTTTACAGGATTTTCAAAATTTTAAAGAAAAAACGGATACTGACGTTTTAAAAGGCATAAAAAAAGTAGCGACTGAGGCGACTTGGGTACCTTGGAGTTATAATCGGTTGGCTTTAGAAAGTGGTTATGGGGCGGGCGTAATATCACCTGCTTGGTACGAATTACTGTTCAGCAAGCGGTCAAATGCCACAATTCGCTGGATGACAAAAGTGGCTCGGCTTTTACGGAAAGAGGATATTTCAGCGAGTTCCGCGCACTCCATTGAAGCCGTCCGATTGGCTGAAACCTTGGCAATACTGAGGGGTCAGTCCATTGCGGGTTTAGCGGAATTAGAAGAAGCGGCTTTGAGTATTTTTTGCGACGGTTACGATAAACCAATGGCTTTGATTCGTGAAAAATTGGTGATTGGTGATGTCATTGGGCGCGTCCCACCCGATATTCCACAAGTGCCGCTTCAAAGAGATTTGGAAGCCTGCATCAAAACGGCTCGCCTTTCAAAAGAGTACGCCACTACTGAGGGGGTGACAAAAGAATTGGATTTAAGGAAAGAAACGAATTTATTAGCCAGTCATCTCTTGCACCGCCTCGTTTTACTCAATATTCCTTGGGGCAAAACGATGAAAGGCTCGCAATATCGCTTAGGTACTTTTAAAGAAATTTGGAAACTGCAATGGAAACCCGATTATGCCATTCGTGTTATTGACGCTGCGCAATGGGGCAATACAGTTGAAGAAGCGGCAACGCAATTAGTAAAAAGCAAGAGTACCACTATTGATTCATTAGCTGATTTGACCATTTTATTAGAAAAAGCCTTGAATGCTGCCGTAAAAAATGCTATTCCGATGCTCGTGACCCGTCTGCAAGACCTTTCAGCTTTGACGGATGATATTTTAGCATTGATGGATGCCCTGCCACATTTGGTCAATATTGTAAAATATGGCAATGTACGAGGCACGCACGCGGAGACCGTGGGAGAAGTTATTGGGCAAATTGTTCCCCGCATTTGTATCGGTTCACCCTCGGTTTGCCTTAATACAGATGATGATGCCACGCAACAGATTTTCGATAGAATACAAGCCACCAATCGGGCAATCAGCCTTTTAAATATACCCGAATATAGCCAAATATGGCTCCGAGCTTTGCGCCAAATAGCTTTAATGAAAAATGTGCATGGCATACTAAACGGCGCGGGTGTACGGATTTTATTTGATAAAAACGTTTTCACCATTCACGATGCAGTGACTCAAATGCGTTATGCCTTATCGAGGGCGAGCGATGTTATGTATTCAGCGGCTTGGTTGGAAGGTTTTTTGAGTGGCAGTGGGCTTTTACTCATTCACCACGAAGCCTTATGGCGGATTTTGGATGAGTGGGTGGACGAAATTGATATGGATAGATTGACCGAATTACTGCCTATTTTACGAAGAACCTTTTCTGAATTCACGCCCGCCGAACGACAAAAAATGATGGCTTTGGCTCAAAAAAGCAATAATATTGAGAGTACAACTCAGCCAAAACCCATAGAAATATTTTATGATGAAAAAAGAGCAGAAGATATTCTAAAAACCTTAGAATTATTCTTGTAAAAACAAATATGGCATAGATTTTAATCGCATAGTAGAGTGATATCTGCTATGCGATTTTCTGTTTCAAAAACACCTTAAATATTTTTATAATACCATAAAAAAGTTAAAATATAAAACGGAAAATTTAATAGTTATGTCTTTTTCATACTTCAATTTTGTATATTTGTAACAATATTTGTACACGCAAACGAACCCTGTTTTATCTACATGAAAAATTATTATTCCGACAACCTGTATTATACAACGGTTGCACTATCTCGTGAAATTGCGTCAATTGCTGAAACAGCTTTTCTTGACCTTGGATTGACACCTTCTGATGCCTATTTGGTTATGACTGTAAATGAGAAACCGAGTATCCAACCGACCGAAATCAGTGAAAAAATCCTTTTGGCTCCATCTACTATTACGCGGATGATTGAAAAACTGGAAAAAAGAAGTATTGTTACACGCAGACAAGAAGGCAAATACACTTATGTGACACCCACCGCCAAAGGCGTGGATATGTACACATCTATCATTGCCAAGTGGGATGAAATCCACAATAATTTCCTTGCCAGATTAGGCGAACCTACTGTTACAAATTTAGTCAATTCAACTGGCACTGCTGCGTCTTTACTTAAAAATTAACCCCTCAGTATCTACCCCATTTTAAGATAAAAAAACGGGTTGAAGTGTATGGCTTCAACCCGTTTCGTATTTTTAATATCAAGGATGTTTTAATGTGCTGGATTTACCTTTGGCTTTTGCACGTTATGCTTGGTCGGGCGGTTGCCCTCCTTTAGATGTGTGTTCATTCAGAGAATCGGAAGACCACAACAGCCCCGTTCCTATTTTGAACATTGGAAGACTGAAAAGAACGGGTTGTAGAAACCAAAGTCAATCATTAGAACACTTTTGACACATTAATCCTTTTTCTTTAAAAATTTTATCAAAAGTTTTGGACTCTTTAAAGCCTTCTAATAAATACATAATGCAATCCCCCTTTAAACAATAAACAATTTGAATATCATTAGAATATTCGTTGTGTGCTTCAAATTCTCTATCTTCTTGCTTTGTAATTATTTTTTCAAACTTAAGCATATTTGATAAAGTAAGGAGTTCTAAGTTATCACTGAAATACATATTTATCCCCTTGTATGAACTTTTTAAAACTTCTTTTGGAAGTAATAACTTGTCTTTATTGATATACTTAAAATTAATCGTAAGTACGGCAGTAGAATCACTCCATTTCCCTATACCAATATGCATATAATGCTCTGATTTATTTAGTTTATAGAAAGCAATATATTCATTCAAGATAGATTCAAGTGTACCCGTTTCATTACTACATTGCGTTAAAAGCAATAAACTAAATGAGAAAGTTGATATAAAAGACAGATTTTTTATTGAAACTTCCATTATTATAATTATTTTTTGTTAATAATTTTTGCCTGATTAACACCTGTTGTTTCAGGTCTTTCAATTTTTCAATAATAAGGGAGCTTGTTGTGGCAAGTCTGAGTTCTGCCCGACCACATTTAACTGTGCACAATTTATACCCCTCAGTATTTACCCCATTTCAGTATATAAAAGCGGGTTGAAGTAAAACAAACTTCAACCCGCTTCTTATATTATCAGCAATTATTTTACCAAATCTTCACCCTTTCAGTTTCAGGGCGCCACATTTTATCACCTTGTTTGACACCAAATACGTCATAAAACTCCATCATATTGGTTAAAGGTCCATTACAACGGAATCTACCCGGCGAATGTGGGTCGGTCTGAATTTGATTGGCTTCTGCTTCGGGACGCATTTTACTGCGCCATACTTGCGCCCACGAAAGGAAAAAGCGTTGGTCAGCCGTGAAACCATCAATTTTATCCTTACTTTTTGCTTGTGGCGAATACGTTTTGAATGCTTCATAAGCCACGGATAAGCCACCCAAATCAGCAATGTTTTCACCTAAAGTCAATTTACCATTCACGTGCATAGTATCCAATACCGTATAATTATTGAATTGATTGACTACCATATTCGTTTTGACTTCAAATTTTTTAGCATCTTCAGCTGTCCACCAATCTTTAAGGTTGCCTTCGTGGTCGAATTTACGTCCTTGGTCGTCGAATCCATGAGATACTTCATGACCGATGACCGCACCAATACCGCCATAATTAAGTGCATCATCAGCACCATTATCAAAGAATGGGAAACGTAAAATACCCGCCGGGAATACAATTTCATTCATTGTGGCATTATAGTAAGCATTAACAGTAGGCGGCGTCATACCCCAACGGTTTCTATCGATGGGTTTTCCCAAATAACTAACTGTCAGATTTTGTTGAAAGCGGCGCGATGCTATCACATTGTCAAAATACGATTTTGAGCGATCAATACTGAGGGGGGTATAATCCAACCACACATCAGGATAGCCGATTTTACGAACGAAGGTGCTAAGTTTCAGTAAGCCTTTTTGCTTCGTCTCTTCACTCATCCAATCCAAAGATTTGATGCGCTTATCATACACTTTTAAAAGGTTACCTACCAATTCCATCATACGCGCTTTCGCTTCTGGCTTGAAATAGCGTTCTACATATACTTGCCCTAAAGCTTCACCTAAAACACCGTCTGTCATGCGTGAAATTCTTTTCCAACGAGGTTGCATTTCTTTTAATCCACTGAAATTTTGACTCATCGTGAAATTTTCCTTCACGAATGCATTGCTCAAATAAGGCGCAGCCGATTGTATCATATTCCATTTCAAAAAAGTTTTCCAATCGTCCAGCGTTTCTCTGCCGAGGCTTTCGTGCACTTCTTTTAAAAAGTTAGGTTGCCCCACGATATAGTAAGCGTTGGTCATCTTAGCTGTTTTCATAAACTCCGCCCATTTCATGCGCGGGCAAAGTTTTTCTAAATCAGATAAAACTAAACGATTATAGCGTTTATCGGGGTCACGCAATTCCACACGACTCATTTGGGCTTTTGCGAAAGCAGTTTCCATACGCACGACAGTCTCTACGTATTTATTAGCCTGCATATCGCCTTCGCCAACGAGTTTAAACATATTAAAAAGATGCTGACGATAGGCTTTTCTAATCTTTTGAGAGCGCTCGTCATCTTTCAAATACAAATCTCTATCAGGAAGGCTTGTACCACCTTGAGAGATATGCGTTGCGTAAACTGTACTATTTTTAGCATCTTGGCGCACACCCATGCCGAATATAGCACCCATGCCTTCAGAATACTCCTGAGCAATCTCCTCCAATAGTCCTTCAAAATTTTTAACACCATTGACCCTATCAAGATAAGGCTTTAATGGCGACATACCTGCTTTTTCAATAGTAGCACTATCCATACCCGCAGCATAGAAATCACCTACTTTTTGGCTTAAAGAACCTTTAGCCCCTGGTTTTTGAGACAATTCCTCACAAATCGTTTTGAGTGCGTTTTGATTGAACTCTTGTAGCTCACTAAAACTGCCCCAACGAGCCTCAGTAGCAGGGATAGGGGTATTTTTGAGCCATGTGCCATTCGCATACTCATAAAAATCATCCTGCGGCCGCACTGTGAGATTCATATTCGCAGGGTCAATAAATTTCATTTTACCAGCTGGAGTAACGATATTCTTACCACCATCAGGATTAGAAGTTGAAGCCTGTTGCCCTGTCTTAGGAGAACACGACCATATTGCCGCTGCAGATACTGCAATAAATAGGGAATAATGTAGTTTTTTCATCATTTTAATACGAAAGTTTGGTTATCAATTTGGTTCGATTACATTATGTAAACAAATCAGTTAGAATTTAAATAACAAATGTAAAATATGAAATTACAGAATTAATTCTTTTTAGATGAACTTTATTTAGCTATTGACAAAAAATGAATAAAAAACATAAAAATATTTAATCCCCCTCAGTATTTCATGCGTTTTACATCAAAATAAAATGCGTTTATTTCTTGAGAGCACGGGCATAACTCAAAGGTGTAATTTATCCGCTAACAAAATAAACTATCCGCTGAAATAAATGAGAGAATTATCATTAACACATGGTAAGTTTTAATTTTTATTCACAAATAACACACAATATAGTCAATTTGATTAACTGAAATAACAACATGTTTCAAGCTTTTTTTAGCCCGTTCAACAAATGTCCTACAAATCATAACACATTCAAAGCCAATGGTTTTATAAAAGAAAATCGAATATTAGTTTATTATTTTAAAAATATGTACTGCTTTTTGGGCACTCTCACATTTGCTTTTTTGAAATAAAAAGTTTTGCGTTTTATTTAAATTTTAGCTTAAAAAATTAGGAATTTATGAAAAGTATATTCTCATCCAAAAATCCCCTTTCTGAGTTTGTAAATGCTTGAAAATCAACAAAATCGCTTATTTGGTGGTACTTTTTAACCTTTTACGCAGGATATTTATACTTCAAGTGGGAAAAAAAAATAAAAAAAAACTCTCAAAATCCTTTTCAATCTCACAAAAAACCCTCACTTTTGTAGCCCGCTTTGGTACTTACGAATTGGGCTTTATATCTTGCAAAATTAAATAATCAAACTAATAGAAGCACAATGTAGTACCTTTTGGTGACCCACACTATGAATGAAAACTATACCCACTTACACGCACACCAATGACCATTTAAATAAGTTATTTTGAATGGGCTTTCATAAGCCTACAATCAATTTTCGAGAATGATAAGAGATTACTCTACCGTGTGGGACAGCTGTCTGCGCACGATAAGGAAAAATGTCAACGCTCAGAGTTTCAAAACTTGGTTTGAGCCTATAAAACCGATTAGGCTGGAAGCATCATCTTTGACAATTCAGGTGCCCAATAAATTCTTCTATGAATGGTTGGAGGAGCACTATGTTGCGCTGTTGAAAACGACAATACGTCAAGAACTTGGAGAAAAAGGTAGGCTTGAGTATCAAATCCTGAATGGTGTGCAACAGGATAGACCAAAGCCTGCATCTATGCCTTACCCGTTGCCAAGCAATACCCCCTCAGTACAACGTACTAAGGATAGGGATTCTGTGAGCAATGAACCAGGCAGTCTTGATGCCGATAATATCAAAAATCCTTTTGTTATTCCCGGCATTCGTAGAATAAAAGTAGATCCACAACTTAATACTAATTACAGTTTTGATAACTTAATTGAAGGTGATTGTAATCGTTTGGCGCGTTCAGCAGGCATGGCGGTAGCTAAAAAACCAGGTGGAACGGCATTCAACCCGCTTTTCATATTTGGGGGTGTAGGTTTGGGTAAAACGCATTTGGTTCAAGCTATTGGTAATGAAATCACAAAGAAGGATGAAAGCAAAAACACCCTTTATGTTTCGTGCGAAAAGTTTGGTAATCAAGTCATTCAAGCGATTAAAAATAATGCGGTAAATGATTTGGTGAATTTTTACCAAATGATTGATGTATTGATAGTAGATGATATTCAATTTCTCTCGGGCAAGCAAAAAACCCAAGAGATTTTCTTCCACATCTTTAATCAATTGCATCAAAGCGGGAAGCAATTAATCTTCACTTCTGATAAAGCACCCAAAGACCTCGATGGCATGGAAGAACGCCTTATCAGCCGTTTTAAATGGGGCTTAAGTGCCGATTTACAGATTCCAGATTTGGAAACGCGGATGGCTATATTGGAGTCAAAAATGACTCAAGAAGGCGTTGAATTACCGAATGATGTGACAGAATTCATCAGTTATAATGTTAAAAATAATATTCGTGAGCTCGAAGGCGTTTTGATTTCCCTTATTGCTCAAGCGATGCTCAATCGTCGTGAAATAGATATGGATTTAGCAAAAGAAGTGATTAAAAATTTCGTACAGCATATCAATAAAGAGATTACAGTTGATTTTATCAAAAAAATCGTTGCTGAACATTTAGGCGTGCCTATTGAAAAATTACAAGGCGAAACCCGCAAGCGTCAAATCGTTATCGCCCGTCAGTTATCCATGTATTTGGCTAAAAACATGACTAATTCTTCTTTAAAAGCTATTGGTGAGCAATTTGGTGGTCGAGACCATTCTACAGTGATTCACTCATGCCGAGCGGTACAGGATTTAATGGATACGGATTTGATATTTAAAGACACGGTTACAGACCTTGAGAAAAAAATCAAGATGAACCTTAACGGCAATAATTAGTAGAAAAATTTCCAGAGAATAAAAAAATAATAAAAATAGGGATTTGCAGATATACTGTCAAATCCCTATTCTTTTTGTCTCTATTCCCTCTACCTATTCACTCAAAAAGAACCCTTTTCAAGCATTTTCATGCTTACATATTCAACGGTCTTTTCATTATCAAGCGTAGTTGTTCTTTTTTTAAGCATTTCAATAAGCCAGCCAGAACGCAAATGATAAGCAAATTGTCCATTATCATTCACCACCATCCCCAAAGCGTCGGCATTTTCAGCTTTCCAAGTGCCGCCACTCATTTTTGAAAAATAATCGAAAGTCAATTTTTTCATTGTTGAAGGGTCAGGCGTAAGATTGTGCTCAATGAAGCAATAATCATCATCCTTCACGCTTACTTTTAAGCTCGCATGAGCAGGTATCGGTTTTCCACCGGGCACAAGCATATTCGCTAATTCGGTTTCATATTCTTGACGAATATCGTGAGTATATTCGTTTCCATAAAACTGATGTAAAAGATGAAGTTCTTGAAACACCCCCTCAGTAATATACACTTCAGAAGCCATTTGGCACTTCATGTTCTCCAAAACAGTTGATTCTGTTTCTGAAATTGCCTTCGATGCGGCTACGGCTTCGAATAAATCCAATAACATTTTTTGAATATCCTTCCCGTTCAATATTCCTAAAAATTCACCATAAGGATTAATAGCGTATCTAACCTTAGTGTGGCTGTATTTTTCAATAAGCACATTGATGCCATTGATTTTTTTCAAATCCTCGGGTAAAAAATAAGCAGCAGAGTTGTATTCCGCCTCTATGATATAACCTTGTGCATTGGATTCTTTTACAGAAAGTGTGACGAGTTGTCGGTTTTCAGAACGGCTCTCTTCAAGGTCATCTGTGTAGATGATTTTCCCTTTTTTAAGCTCGTACTGATAAGAATCTCCTTTTTTCCAAGTAGTTTTCAATGCAATTTTGGGAATAACATTGAATC
This sequence comes from Saprospiraceae bacterium, assembly GCA_031424515.1. GTDB lineage: Bacteria > Bacteroidota > Bacteroidia > Chitinophagales > Saprospiraceae > JAAFJT01. The sequence goes on along the minus strand of JANPHO010000751.1, from coordinate 22,739 downwards.
CTGCCTGAGCGGAAAGGTTCACAGATAAAACACTGAAAATCAATATTTTAAGAATTGAAGTATAATTCATGGGAAAATATCGTTTCGTTAGTAATTGGGTTTAGGTTCAACCAACGATTAATGTACGAAAACCGTTCCAGTCTGTTACATTATACAATATTTTAAAGTGACAGGGTAAAATGGGATTTGTACATATAAGAATATCCGTCCTGAAACATCAAAGTTTCAAGACGGATATCGGTATGCTTATTCTAATAAAAATAAAGACCGTGCTTAAGCGATACTTCTCACGTGCTTAGTCAAACCACTTTTAAGATTTGAAGCTTTATTCTTATGGATATTATTCTTCTTAGCTAATTTATCAATCATGCTGACAACTTTTGGAAGGAATGATTCCGCCTCCGTTTTATCAGTTAATGAACGAAGTGCTTTGATAGCAGAACGCGTTGTTTTCTTGTAAAAACGGTTTCTCAAACGACGAGTCGCTTCTTGACGAATTCTTTTCTTTGATGAAAGATGATGTGCCATTGTATATGAAATTTTCCTTTTGAATTATTCTTTTTTTATTATTTTTCCTTTCGGAGCGCAAATTTACGGTTTTTTCCTCGTTTTCAAAATTATTTTTAATAATAATCGAAAATTAAATTTTGTTATAGCTTTTAAAGGGTAGTTTTTAATGAAAATCAGAGCCTTTAAAGAATGAAATCACATTAAAAACCGACAAAATACTGACCTTGTCCCGATTACTCGACGAGGGGGTTCTATAACGGATTAAACAAACCAACGCTCGCCCCTACCCAATCTTTATCTTTATTATATCGGACACCAATCATTTCTCCTTTGCTCAAACGAATGAGATTATTGACAAGCATGGGGCGTTTGGCTCTTTTTTCCCAAACCATCAACATCCGAATTTCTATTTTAGTTGGACCACTCGGCGTCTCTAATATAGGCGCATAATGCACTTTTTCCTGCAAAATCCAGTTGGATTTATCCTCTATGGCATCAATATCCGCTTTTTCAACATGAATTTTAACGCCCTGCCCTGAGAATGAAAACAGGGGTTTTAATACAAAATCAGATAAATTCAAAGAAGAGGCATCTATTTTATCTAAAAAATAGGTTTTAGGTACAAATGGACTATTTAAAAAAGGCATAGTGTATTTCGAAATTCGGAAAAACCAATTGGGATGCCCCAACCATTCTACCTCCAAATCATCAGTAAAATTAAATCCAAATTTCAAATCTGGACGTCTATCAAGTTCGTCAAAAATAACGCGGTTGTATATTTTTTTTATCCGAATGAGCCGACCGTTTTCATTTTTATAGTATAATTTCTTATCTTTTTTAATAACTTTTGTCAAACATAAAACCTTGATTCCCAATCTTTTAGCCGTTGCCCAAAAATCAATCTGAGTATTTTGTTTTTCAGGTTCAACCTCCAAAAGCACAACATTTTGAGGTGGTGTACTGCCCACCATTATTTTTTTTAATAAACTATAATACCCCTCAGTATCCAAGCCCCCAAAAAGTGGCGACATATTTTTAGGTAATTCAAAATGCGCTTTATAAGTGTCCGCCAAATCTTGTTGAAAAAAATAAAGCGATGGAAAACCTTGCAACTCAATTAGCTTGGGTACTAAAACACCATTCTCCTCACAAATACCAAAATCAACTACCAAAAAAGTACAATGTGCATCTTCATTAGGCACACGATGTACTGGTTTGATAGCCCCCTCAGTCATTTCTTTGAAATCTGCCCTGCAAATGACATCAGAAATATCGTCGCACGCCTTTATCAGTTTATCTCTGAAAGCATCATCGATAAAAACGGGCGTTTCACTAATTCTGAAATTAGGTGTATGGTCATACAAGCCATAAAGATGCTTGAGAAATGCCTCATATTTTTCGATAGTGAAAGCGGCATTATAAGCTTGATGCAATGCAGTAATCATAGCATTTAATTTTAATTGTTCTCTTGATTGGAGCAGCTACAAAGTGGTATTTCTAAGCGCTTATTTTACTTTTATCCTTTTGATATAAAATAACCCCTCCTACAATGCCTATCAAAACCAATAAAACGGCGATCAATTCTGCTTGCGTGAATGTCAAGCCAAAGGCATGAAGTTTGTCATTGACACGGATTTTTTCAATAAAAAACCGCTCAAGACCATTCAAAACCAAATAAATCATGAAAAGCATCCCATTTATCTTCAGTTTTTTACGGATTGACCATAAAAAGATACCAATCAGAGTTGCCATAATGGTTTCATAAAATGGCGTTGGGTACACTGGTGGGACAAGGTGCGTATTATATTGAGCAGTGAGTCCTTGTATAATCTCCTTGGTATGTCCCGAGGAGTTAATCACGTTTCTGGGAAAATCATAAGCCCACATCCAATCTGGTAAAAACCACCAAGTCGGCTGAGCACTCGCAATGATACCCCAATCTCCATCACCCGACATTTGGCAACCAATTCGACCAACAGCATATGCGAATATAAGCCCCGGAGCAACCGCATCCATCATATAAATAGGGTTCATCTTAAGTTTGCTTTTCACAAACCAATAAACACCAATAAAGCCGCCAATCAAACCACCGTACATTGCTAAACCGCTGCCACTAAAAAGGGTATGAATGGGGTCATTGAAAAAAGCCGTTACATTATCAGCACTTTCTAAAATGGCAAATATTTTAGCCCCCAATAAGCCACTAATGGCTGCCACCATCGTAATATCCCCCACTCTATCATGCGGATAAGCCTGTTTGATAGCTCCTTTTTCATCTTTGGTGGAATGTGTAACAAAAAGTCCTTGTTCAGCTTTGCGTTTCAACTCAAGATAAAGACAATATGCCGCCGTTAAAAAGGCTAAAGCGAGAAAAAACCCAAAAGTCTTGATAACTGATGACCAATTATCGAATGAAGTGCCAAACAGGTCATGTAGTATATATGAAAAATCAGGATACATATTCAGATTGATATAACGTAATGATGAAAGATTGTGAAGTTAGTAAAATAAGGTACAAGGTAGGACAAAAATAAAAACGATTCTGTCGAAACAGAATCGTTTTAGAAAATTATTACCGTTTTTTCATACTAATTCGAGGCAGCGAAGCGCTTTACTTAGTGTTAAAGCACTTTGTTAATGCAAATTTAACATTTCCTTAAGACTTTACAATTTTTTGACCGTTTTTATTTCACGCTTTTTCATATTCTTTAAAATATTTTTATGAAAAATTTGGAGTAGATATTGCAATAGGTTTTTAAAAAATCTCAAAGTCTATGTTGAACAACGAATTTTATAATCTCATATCATTTTCAATAACCAAATAATACACTAAAACTTGAAAAAACTGCTCTCCGTTACTTTGCTGCTTTGGTTGGCTCAGCAATCCTTTAGCCAATGTTGGAATTTGGTGTGGGCTGACGAATTCAACGGCTCTTCATTGGATGCCGCCAAATGGACTCCACAAACAGGAGCAGGTGGCTGGGGCAATAATGAATTACAATTTTATACAGGTCGAGCTGAAAATATCCAAGTCACAGATGGTTTGTTGAAAATTATCGCCCGTTCTGAAGCATACGGCGGGGTTAATTACACATCTGCTCGCTTGCGTTCCATCGGCAAAGGAGATTGGACTTACGGGAAATTTGAAGCCCGTATGAAGTTGCCTATTACTCAAGGCATGTGGCCCGCCTTTTGGCTTTTACCAACCGAAAACTACTACGGCAGCCATCCAAGAAGTGGTGAGTTGGATATTATGGAGTTGGTCGGAAATCAACCTGCGCGGGTTTACGGCACTATACACACTATAAATACTTCAACCAACGGTGTTTTTACCACTGGCGCGAACTACAATCTTCCATCTGGTAATTTCAACAACGATTTTCATATTTTTGCAGTAGAATGGTCACCTGATACTATTCGTTGGTATGTCGATAATCAACTTTATTCCACTAAAACATCCTCCTATTTTAATGGCAACCCGTGGCGTTTTGACCGTGATTTTCATATTTTATTCAATCTGGCTTTAGGGGGCAGTTGGGCTGGCGCGCCTGATGCAACTTCAAATTTGCCACAAACGATGGAAGTGGATTATGTCCGCGTTTATCAACAAAATAAGGATATTAAAATACTCGGAAACGCACTTGTAGAGCCTTATACTGAGGGGGTAGTTTATACCTTGCCAAATGTATCGAGAATGACTTATAATTGGTCGGTGCCAGCAGGTGGAAACATTCTAAGTGGTCAAAATACCCCACAAATCACCGCTAATTTCGGCAGTGTTTCGGGCAGTGTTAGTTGTCAAATAAGTTCCACCTGTGGTGTTACTACGCTTAATAAAACCATTGAGGTATCGGGTAATATCGTTAAAAATCCCTCATTTGAGGAAAATTATTTTTATTGGACAACAACGGCTCAAAACGGAGCGGTCGCCAATTTTAATGTTAATTCAAATTTAGCACCCGACGATTCTAAATATGCTTGTCTGCAATCGTCTTCGCTCGGCACGCTCGATTGGCATATACAATTGATTCAAAAAAATATGAACTTGAAAGCCAATGAAGCCTATACCATTCGTTTTAAAGCCAAATCTGATGTAGCAGGCAAGCGCATCCGCTCTTCGGTGATTCATGAAACCCTTTTTACGGGTTATGCACACAATACCATTAATCTCACGACGGATTGGCAAGAGTACACCATCAATTTTACACCGCCTGAAAATGCGCCCATTTCATTTAATTTTGATTGCGGATTCGACTTAGGGACATTCTGTTTTGACGATGTTTATTTAGGCAAAACAATCAATCTAAATCAAATTTTACCAGTAGAAATCATTGATTTTCAAGCAGTTAAAAATAAAGAATACGTTGATTTGAAATGGCAAGTGGGCTACGAGCAGAATATTTTGAAATATGAAATTGAACGTTCAGGCGATGGCATCAGTTATGAAAAGGTTGGAGAAACTATGGCGCAGGGTCAAGCAAAATACATTTTATCAATACCTTTTATGACTCATTGTAAAACCAATTATTTCAGAATTAAAACCTTCGACAAAGACCAATCTGCTACGTTCACACCCATTAAAAGCGTTGAAAACGATAATATTGGCGTTAAAATATACCCCAATCCTGCCGCTGAAAAGCTCAATATTCAATCTGATAGTCCATATAAAAGAGTATGGCTTACGGATACTTCAGGCCGAATTTTCAACCCCGAATTAAGCACTGAAAACACCCTTTTACTGAGGGGTATCCCTAAAGGGTTTTACCACGTTCACATCATTGATGAATTAGGCACTCAGACAGTTTTAAACTTTGTGAAAGAATAAAGCGTGGCACGGCTCAAAGCCGTGTCACGCTTAAATAGTTAAAAACAATACTTTCTAAACCAATTCAGCAACCGCTAATTGCGCTTTCACATCACCTTCATCATTAAAATCTTGCAGCGTAACTGGAAGAACCCAATTAACTAACCCCTCCTGTCGCACTTCGTTCGCAGTGACATCCGTCGTTTTTTCAAGTTCAATTTTGATATAATTATCCGTAAAGCCCGTTAAAAAACGAGTGTCTTTATGCTTTTCAAATAAAACAGGTCGGGTTTGACCTAAAAATTGGGTATAAAAAGCTCTTTTTTTCTTTTCACTTAAAATGCGCAACATTTCATTGCGCTCACGGCGAACGTTCATCGGCACAACGCCCTCCATGTCAATTGCTGCCGTATTCGCTCTTTCTGAATAGGTAAAAACGTGCAAATAACTGATGTCCAATGAATTGATGAAATTATACGTTTCCTTAAAATCTTCTTCCGTTTCACCAGGGAATCCCACAATCACATCTACGCCAATGCACGCATGAGGCATCACCGATTTTATTTTTTCAACCCGACTTTGATAATGTTCACGTTTGTAGCGGCGACGCATTTGCATCAGCTGCTTATTATTCCCCGATTGCAAAGGAATGTGAAAATGTGGTGCAAATCGTTGACTTTCAGCCACAAAATCAATAATTTCATCCGTCAAAAGATTCGGTTCAATGCTCGATATTCGGAAACGGTTAATGCCTTCTACTTTATCTAATTCTTTTATTAAATCAGCAAAAAGGGCTTCTTTTCGAGGTTTTTCGCCTTCTATCACTTCCGTTCCATTGCCAAAATCACCGATATTCACACCCGTCAATACGATTTCTTTAACGCCCATTTCAGCAATTTTACGTGCATTGGCAACGACACTTTCGACAGTATCAGAACGGCTTTTACCACGAGCCAACGGAATAGTACAAAACGCACATTTATAATCACAACCATCTTGCACTTTCAAAAATGAACGGGTACGATCGCCAAATGAAAACGCATTGTGAAAAGTATTCACTTCCCGAATTTCGCCTGCCGAAACCATGCCTTTGCCTTGCGATTTCGTCAAACTATCAATATAATCCGTAATTTTAAATTTTTCACCCGCACCTAAAACTAAATCCACGCCCGGAATTTCAGCAATCTCTTGAGGTTTCAATTGTGCATAACAACCCACCACAACCACAAAAGCATCTGGATTTTGACGCAAAGCCTTCCGCACCGTTTGGCGGCATTTTTGGTCAGCAAAATCCGTAACGGAACAAGTATTAATCACATACACATCCGCTTGTTCATCAAATTCATTGATAAAAAAGCCTTTATCCTCAAAAAGTCGTTGGATTGACGATGTTTCAGAATAATTAAGTTTACAACCGAGTGTATGAAAGGCGACTGATTTAGGCGTTGCCATTTTATAGTGAAAAGTTAAAAGTGATAAGTGAAAAATAAAGGCACAAAGGTAATATATTTTGATAGTAAAAAATGAAAACAGAAGAGCTAAAAGGCTTTTAAAAACTCTACCTTTCAATTTTTCACTTTCCCCCGAGCCTCAGTGTCACTTTTCACTTTTCACTTTCTCAACTTAGTTTCTGCAAAAGCCATTCACGTTCGGCGAGTAATTGCGTACCTTCTACCTCCCCCCTCAGTATAAGGCGTGCTTCTGCCTTTTTCATATCCATTTTCATCATTTTCTCTAAAAATCGAAAAAAATTGGTGTACATATCATGGTGGTACCCAATGCCTTTTTGACGATGCAGATACACTTTTGAGCTTTCTATCAATGACTGCAAAGCGTTTATTTCATCCAAATCGTAATAAATACGCGCTAAAAGCCGCCTTGCATCCAAGTTATACAATACATCATTTAAGTTCACTTTTTGAAGCAAATCCATCGCTTCTGAATATTTTCCCGTTCTGAAATAAAATAAGGCAAGGTTATATTGAAATATATTCTCTCGTTCTTTTTCAGGTAAATATTGCTTAAAATCGTAGAGAAATTTTTCAGCCCATTCGTATTCTTCTGATTTTAGGGCGAGCATGAGGATGTTTTTGTAGGTAAATGCAGGTAAAATATCGTTTTCAAGTAATACTTCATTATCTAATCTGGCTCTATATAATTCTAATGCTTGTGTGCCATAGGCTTTTTCACCTTGATTCAGTCGGCGGATACAGTAATTTGTAGCATGTATATATAAATCCCTTCTCTCGTTTTCAGGAAAAAGATAACCCTGTTCAAGAATAATATCTCTTAATTTTTTAAAATGTTCTTGATTATCCGTGGTAGTAAGTGCCTTGTATGTATGAAAATACGCAAGTACTGAGAGAGGTATTTCTTGCATATTATGCAATTGTGCCAATACTATACTCAAGAATGGTTGTTCATAAGTATGTTTGGAAATAGTTTCGTGAGAATACATTATACATGCTTGACGTAAGCGTTCAGATAAATAATAGAAATCTAATTCATCTGAAAGATTTTGAAGATTCATTTCAGACGTACGTTTTTTCTTGCTCTTATATTCATAGTCCTCTATTCTTAAAGAATACTTTATGTAGTGGTATTTAGCATTTTTAAAACCTTGTTTTTCAATAATCTCTAATGAATCATTTAATTGCTTTTCTACAATCCTATCCGCATTGCGTTGCCTTAGGGCATGAGTTAAGTATAATTGTGATTCCATCTCATTTTGTAGTACCCCCTCAGTAATAAGGTATTTTTGTATAACTTTATACAAATAAGACATGAGTTGACGAATCAAAACATCATCGTATTTTTGATTGTGGTAAACTTTTTCAAATATTTTCTCCTTACTTAAATCAGGAAGCCGACTATTAAGCGTTTTATCAATACAATCAAAAAGCTGACTTACATCATCACGCTGATTGAAATAAGGTGAACGAACTACTTTTCGCAGCTCCCGCATATCGCGTTTATCCAAAGATTTTACGAGTTCGAGTAATTGGCTTCCTAACATTGTTAATGAAAATATTTTTTTTGCATAAAACGTTTATCTATAAACATAGTTTATTTTTACAAAAATAATTATAATTAATTGATTATCAATATTATAAAATGAATATTAATTTACAAAAGCTATTAAATGTAATTGTCTGTGACTTCATTAAGCCTCATCTTTGTACTGTGAATATGAAAAGCGTATCACACATTACAAAAAAAACAATTTCCATGAAGCTTAACTTACGGTTATTATCAGTTCTTTTTTACCTTTTTGTAGGAGTATCGTTACTCCCTGCACAAGGTTGGAAGCGCGCCTATCCGTCAAGTGCAACGCTTTTTCGTTCAGTACAAACACCTGATGGCGGTTTTATCGCCTGTGGTGTGAATGATGATTTGCAGCTATCAGTTGTCAAAACTGATGCCGATGGGGTCATCCTGAAAACCAATACATTTAAAAGCATCAACAGAGTTGGTAAAGTTTTGATTACAAAAGCCGTTAATGGCGACTTTTTAATAGCTTTTAATGACTCTTCTTCGGTTCTGAAATTATTACGTATTTCTGCGAATGGTGATTCTTTGGGGTTCAAAAGATTACCTTTGACTTTGGCTCTTCACGATATTCAATCACTTGCTCAAGGTGGTTTCGGTGTTTTGGGAGCGGATGAAAATCAAAAAGCGACTTTATTAAAACTCAATAACTTAGGCGACACGGTTTGGACTAAAAAATACGCTAATCAAGTCAAAACATTGAGTGGATTTGCGGAAGATAATGATGGGAGCATAATATGGCAATTGAACGATTTGACAACGGGACAGCCTATTTTATTGATTTTAGATAAAAGTGGTCAAACCTTGAGTTCCGTCAATATCAACTCTTCAATACTGAATTTTTTTCAATTTATTCGTTTAAAAGATGGCAATTACGCCGCTTGTACATCGAATAATATTCTGAAATTTAGAAGCGATGGTCGTTTAATGTGGGGTGTAGTACCTACTTTTTTAAGCGGTTCAAAAGATATTACCCGCATTATTGCCACAGACGATAACGGAATTGCACTTTTAGCTTACGGTGAAAACAGGGTTTTGGGTGAAATGGAGCTTCAAAAACTCGACGAACAGGCCACCAGTAAATGGAAAAGAAAAATAGCCGAAGATATTGAAAGCACCCCAGGAACCGATTTTTCATTGTACTTACTTTTTGGCATACAAGAATGTGCCGATAAAGGTTTTTTAGTCAGCGGGAGAATTGAAAATGCTAAAAATAGCATCACCACAAAAAGTGGTTATTTAATTAAAACGAATAATGAAGGCTTAGTTTACTCCAATATACTGAGGGGTAGAATTACTGCCGATTTGAATCAGAATTGCCGTATTGACAATAATGAAAAGGGCATAAATGGTTGGGTGATAAAGGCGGATGGTGGTACTACTAAAATTTTTAATACGACTACCGATGCCAACGGTAATTATAGTTTTCAATTGGATTCGGGTCGTTACAAATTAAGCTTATTTGCACCGAATAATCTTTGGCAGGCTTGTTTCTCAGATTCAATTTTAAACATAGCGGGCTTTAATAAAACTGATACTTTCAATATACCAGTGAAACCTGTTTTGACATGTTCTGGATTAAGAGTTGATATTGGAACCCCAATTTTAAGAAGATGTTTTGATAATACTTACACAGTTAATTATTGCAATAATGGCACTTTTCCTATTCAAAATGCCTATATTGAAATAACACTTGACACATCATTAATATATCAAAGCGCAACACTTCCGTTGATTTCAAAAAAAGGCAGGGTTTATCGATTTAATGTAAGCGATTTAGATATTTTACAATGTGGTAGTTTTAAAATACTTACTAAAGTTTCTTGCGAGACCCCCTCAGTATCAGGGCGTACAGCTTGTACAGAAGCACATATTTTTCCTGATTCCATTTGCCCTTCATGGAGAGGCGCACGCATGGAGGTAACAGGAAGCTGTGATAGAGATAGTTTAAGATTCAACCTTCGAAATACTGGGCAAGCAACAACTTCAACACCTATAAATTCTATTGTGATTGAAGACGAAGTTGTTTTCCTAAAAAGCAGTCAAATTTATAATCCCGGACAAAGCCGTACATTTTCATTTAAGCCAAATGGTAGAACCTACCGCTTACAAGCGGATCAGGAGAGAGGCCTTCCCACAAACCAAACATCTATTGCCATAGCCATTGAAGGTTGTGGCCTTAACAACACGGGCGGAATAAGTACGGGATTTGTGTTACAACTCCCCGAAGCAGATGGCGATCCATTTGTGGACTTAGACTGCCAAACCATTGTCAGCTCCTCAGAAACCAATACCAAATTGGCTACCCCATTTGGATATCAAGCTGACCATTTAATTGAACCCAATACCGATCTGGAGTACTTAATTCGTTTCCAAAATGTGGGTACGGATACTGCCTTCAATATCATTGTCCGTGATACTTTATCGGAGTTTCTTGAGCCTACTTCAGTGGAGTTTGGAGCAAGTAGCCACCCTTACAGAGCGGAATTGATAGGAAGCAATGTACTCAAATTTACTTTTAACAATGTCCAATTGCCGGACAGTTTTGTGAATGTGGCTGCCTCACAGGGCTTCGTGAAGTTCCGTGTACGCCAAAAACCGAATTTAGCATTGGGGACAAAAATCCTCAATAAGGCAGCCATTTATTTTGATTTTAACGCACCTGTTATAACGAGTAGGACATTCCATACTGTTGGAAAAAGTTTCTTGGTGTCAGCCATAATTGACCCACCAAAAGCCAATAGCATACCGATTAAAGTATATCCAAACCCATTTACCGATCTTTCAACATTTGAGTTAGTAGAGGTCTCCCCTCCCGAATCCTACAAAGGAGGGGGACTATTTCAAAGCATTTCAAGCACTTTTAAGCTTTTTGATGCCATGGGAAGAGAAGTCAGAAATGAAAAGTTTGAAGGGTCAAAATTCGTATTTGAAAGGAGTAGTTTACCCGCCGGGATGTATTTTTTCACTATTGAAAACGACGGTAAAAAAGGCACTGGTAAGCTGATTATTCAGTAAGAAATTAAAAAATTAGAAAGGTTTAAAAGCAACATATTTTCTTTATATGATGTAATTTGTTGAAAAAGGCGAAATGTGAATTGAATCACATTTCGCCTTCTTTTTATTCTTTCAGATGTACTATTTTACGATAATCGAAATACATCTAAATAATATCCTCTTCAAGCCAAACCAATTGCCCCTCAACGTTGATATATGCCCACATAGCATTTTTTTCAACCCAAGCTAAGCCATTTTTGAAATGAGAAACATTATCCAAATAGCGGGGTGGAATGACAATATCCCCCTCAGTATCAATATACAACCATTGCTCTTTTACCCGCACGCCCGCAAGATTTTCACTAAAACGGTGGGCTTCATCGAATTGAGGTTCGATATGTAATTGAGCCGTTTGAGTCATATAACCATATTTATTTTTATACCCAAAAGCAGCTAAACCATTATAAAAATCCCCGGCATAATCAAATACAGGCTTAATAATTACTTCACCAGATTGGTCAATAAAACCAGTTTTGCCTTCTGTTATGATTATCGCTAAACCTTCAGCAAATTTCCCTTCTGAACGCCCCTGAATGTATTCATACTGAGGGGGTATCACAACTTGACCTGTTTTATGCACTAAGCCCCAATTATTTTCAGCATCCATAACCACGGCTACATCCCCTTGAAAAACATCTGCGTAATCGTAAGTCGGCTCTACTATAAACTTCCCTTTATTGTTGATGTAACCCCATTTGCCTTCTAATTGCACAGCAGCTAAGCCATTATTGAACTTTTCCGCCGCCTCAAATTGTGGTTTTATCACAAATTCAGCCGTTCGATTAATATAGCCAAACTTACCTCCATAACGTGCCGCAGCCAAACCACCACTAAAATCACCGACTTCTTCAAATTGAATATCAATAATGAGATTGCACCGACCATCAATAAAACCCCAATTATTGACCAATTGCACACGCGCCAAACCCTCTTCCATCTGACCCACATAGTTAAAAAGGGTTTTCAATAGAAGGCGACCCGCAGCATCCATCAACACTATTTTATCAAACACTTTTACCCGCGCAAAGCCATTATGGAAATCTTCCACTTGCGGATATTGAGGTTCAACAATGATTTCACCATCGGAATCAATGAAGCCAAAACGTTCTTTTTCTCTGATTTTAAATAAAGGAATAGACATATTTTCTCAAGCCTAACTGCTGTATTTGTACCCAGTCAATATACTGTTTCAATGATTTCACATCAAACACTTAAATCCGTTAAATGTAGAAATCTGCTGTAAATGTAGAAATTTTTATTCAAAAACCATACCCTTCACAGAGAAATACCTTGTTGAATTCAGTTTGCAGCACTATTCACAGCCCTGTCTTCTGCGGGTGTCGATAATATATTGGATTTTCCACGCCCCATCCACTTTCACCAACTGAAACGAATTTGCTCCACAATGGCTGAATTTTTCACCTGAATAAAACTTGTAGGGAGTCCACACCGAAGCCAAAGCGCCATCAATTTTGATAGATTCAAAGGTAATACGTTCATCAGCCACATCTTTTTGAGGATTAGCAATGAACGTTAAAAATTCGTTGACATTCTCGGTTCTTACCATCAGATTACCATCTTTTTTCCTTGTTATAGTCTGGAAGATTACCCCCTCAGTAAGTGCGGTTCTGATGAGTGTAGTATCGCTCTTTTTCATTCCTTCAAAGAAATGATTAATGGTCATTTTCACCGAGTCTTCGGCTGTTTGAGCATTTATTACCGTTGAAAACGTTAAAATAAAACCAATTATAAATAGCTTTTTCATTCTAAAAATCTTTGATTGTGATTGGATTGGGAATTTGACCTAAAAATATAAAATACTCACCAACCTTTTAGTATATTTTATCCGTCTAATTTAGAAAAGTAAAGTCATGAATAATATTATTAAAATATTGTCTTTCTCATTCCTTTTGATTTCATATCAAAGTATCTTGACATCGTGTAAAAAAGAAAGCATATTTCAGTCAGAAGGCGAAGTATTCGGCTACGATTATCGCAAATGTGCAACTCCATGCTGCAGTGGATTTTACATAAAAATAGTGAATGACACATTTCGGTTCCAATCTATACCCACTTCAAGCAACTGGGATATTTACAAAGAAAAGTTCCCTTTCAAAGTAAAACTTAATTGGGAAAAAGCACCAGTAGATTGTGCAAAAGACCTGATTTCAGTTTCTAAAATTGAGAAAATACAATAAAATATTTCAAAAAATGACCCCCGATATGACCCGTAATAAAAAAAGCCTTTGATAATACATTGATTATCAAAGGCTTATGTAGAAAATTTGTCGGGGTACCAAGATTCGAACTTGGGACCCCCTGCTCCCCAAGCAGGTGCGCTAACCGGGCTGCGCTACACCCCGAACTAAATGCTTAACTTTGAATATCCCCAATTCTTCAATTGGGTTGCGTCACTGAAATACGCTATACTCTTTAGCTTTTTAAATCTACCTATCAAGAAAGATGCGGAGAGAGAGGGATTCGAACCCTCGGTACAGTTACCCGTACGTCAGTTTAGCAAACTGGTGGTTTCAGCCACTCACCCATCCCTCCAAATAGATTTAATATTTAAAAGAATTACTCTTTTTTAATAAAGCGGTGCAAAGATATGTAATAGGTTTTTAAATGTCAAACATTTTTAAATAAAAATATTATTTAAAAATGTGTTCACTAAAAACAGGAAATGATATGGGCTAAAATAATAGGCAATAATAGGTCAATTCAAAAAAAAACCGTCCCGAGGTCTTCGGGACGGATGCTTAACTAAACAACAAGAATGTATAAAAATAAACAAACTCTTCTCATATATAGACCACAAAATTGCACATTTGGTTCGTAATTTACCAGTTAACTATGTGTTAAAATAAGATTCAAAGCATTTCTAAAAATAAAAAGGGCAAAACCAAATAATATTTTGTGTTAAAACTTTTATTTTAATTAAAATTCTTAATCGCAAGTGACCAAAAAATGAGGTAATTTTAAAAAATAAACTATCCCTTAATATCCATTCAATAAATCCGCCAAAATTAGCTGTTTCTATATATTATAGTTAATTTCGCTGCATGGATACCACCACTACCCGACTTTACAACCTCCAATTTTGGTTACTCTGCGCGAGCAATTTCCTTTTCTCTGCCAGTTTTCAGATGCTTCTCCCTGAGTTACCAGATCACCTTACTTCTTTGGGTGGCGCAGAATACAAAGGTCTAATCTTAGCTTTATTTACACTGACTGCGGGTATTTCACGTCCATTTAGTGGCAAGTTAACCGATACCATTGGTAGAGTCCCGATTATGGTTTTTGGGTCGCTTGTATGTGTAATATGCAGCGCACTCTATCCAATACTCACAACGGTAACAGGTTTCTTATTATTGCGTCTCTTCCATGGTTTTTCGACAGGTTTCAAACCTACTGCCACGTCTGCTTATGTAGCAGATGTCGTGCCATTTCATCGAAGAGGAGAAGCGATGAGTGTATTGGGCATGAGTAGCAGTATCGGTATGAGCATTGCGCCCGTCATTGGAAGCTCTGTTACTGAGGGGTTAGGGATAAATACGATGTTTATGGTTTCATCCGTATTCGCACTATTTTCAGTTGTCATTTTAGTTAAAAATATGAACGAGACGCTTGAAAATACCCGCCCATTCGCTTTTAATTTATTGAAAATCAACCGTACTGAAATATATGAACCCAAGGCCATGCCGACCTTTTGGGTACAGCTTTTAGTATCCTTTGCATCGGGCAGTATTTTATGTCTCATACCCGATTTGAGTAAACACTTAGGCATTGCCAATAAGGGTTTATTTTTTGGTGTTTACACCTTTTCATCACTTATTATTCGCTTAATTGCAGGCAAATCTTCGGATAAATACGGGCGAGTAGCTGTTCTGAAATGGTCTTCTTTAGCGATGGTTATTTCCATGTTGATGGTCGCTTGGTCACATTCATTTTGGTCATTTATGGCAGCTGCTATAGTTTATGGCTTATCTTGGGGTATGAATACACCTACGCTACAAGCATGGGCAGTGGATTTATCGCCTGAAAAGACAAGAGGAAAAGGATTGGCAACTATGTTCATTGCATTGGAAGCGGGGATTGGTCTGGGAGCGGTGATTTCGCAAGCTATTTATCAAAATGATGCGGCTAAAATATCCCTCCCTTTTTATCTTTCTGCTATCTTAGCTTTGATTTCTACTGTATATTTGTTTTTTAAAAAGGATAAAATCCCAATAAATTAGCAATTATCAAGTTATTTTTATGCTCGAACATTGGTTACAACCCGTTTCTACTGCCCATATTCAAGGTTTTGATGCGCTCTCTGACGAACAGTTGGGGCGTACAATCCATATTTTTAACGCCAATACTGAGGGGGGAGATATATCACTCAAAGATGCTCAAATTGCCCTTGTAGGTATCGGCACGGATGATGCTAATGCCGTGCGGGCTTCATTTTATGCACTCAGCAATACTTTTGACAAGCTGAAAATAGTGGATTTAGGCAATGTCCGCAAACAAGAGACTTCTTTTATCATTCCTTTATTGAGTGAATTGCTTCAAGCGGATATTATTCCTATTATAATTGGTCACTCGGATGTTTTTACGCTGGCTCAATTTCAAGCGTATAGAAGTAAAAAAAGTTCGGTGAGTATGACTTTGGTAGATGAAAAAATCCGTTTTACGCCTCAAATAAAGACTGATTCCTACTCATTACACCAAATTTTAGAAGATTCACAGCTTTTTAATTGCAGTATTATTGGGTATCAAACTCATTTTACCCCCCCCTCAGTATTGGACTATTTTGAGAAGCATAATTTTGAATTGGTTCGCTTAGGCAGGGTAAAAAATAGCATGGAAGATATCGAGCCTGTAATCAGAGATGCGGACTTTGTGAGTATTCACATTGCCGCACTTAAAAAAATAGAAGCACCTGCTCAAGTCAATGGTTCGCCAAGCGGATTATACAGCGAGGAGGCTTGCCAATTGGCGCGTTACGCGGGTATGAGCGACAAATTAACGTCATTCAGTATTTTAGGTTTTAATAAAAAACTCGATAAAAATGAGCAAACAGCCCAAATAGTAGCGCAAATGATGTGGTATTTTATTGATGGTTTTAAAAATAGGAAACAGGATTTTCCGATTTCAAAAGCTTTTAATCAACTTACTCAATACATTGTGCACATCAAGGAGTTTGATTATCAAGTCACTTTTTGGAAAAGCAATAAAAGTGGCCGTTGGTGGATGGAAATCCCTTTAAAAACGCGTAAAAAGCATGACCGCCACCGCCTTATTCCGTGCTCTTACAATGATTATTTAAAAGCCTGCAATGAAGATTTACCGGATAGGCTGATATATGCTTTTCAGAGATTTAAATGAAAATACGCAATATTTTAATAGCAAATATGCCATTTTAATACAAAAGTGCTTGTAGATTCTGAGAATTTACAAGCACTTTTACTTTTTTATATCACAAATACTGAGGGGGTATAAAGTTAAGCCTCCTTAATAATATCTTCCAAAAACTCAATTAATAATCTAACGCCATAAGCCGTTGCCACTCTTGAATTTCCTAATTCATTTGAAATGAGTGCCGTGCCTGCAATATCCAAATGCGCCCACGAAGTGTGACCATCTATGAAAAGCTCAAGGAATTTTGCTGCTGTAATGGCACCAGCCATCGGTTTACTGGTCAAGTTGGATATATCTGCTACATCGGATTTCATATCATCCATATAGACTTCCCAAATGGGCAAACGCCAAACGCGCTCCCCTGACATATCGCCCGCCTTGCTCAACGAAGCCGCTAAAGCATCATCGTTGGAGAAAAGTCCCGCTGCATTGTAGCCGAGAGTAGCCACTATCGAGCCCGTAAGCGTAGCCAAATCAATGATAGAATCAGGGTTGAAGTTTTTCTTTAAATAGGATAATCCATCCGCTAATATGAGGCGTCCTTCGGCATCCGTATCAATCACTTCAATTGTTTTACCCAAATACGATTGAATAACATCTCCTGGTTTTGTTCCTAAACCATCCACCATGTTTTCAGTGGCAGGCACTATGCCGACTAAGTGAACAGGCAAATCCAATTTAGCCGCCAATTCCATCGTACCTAAAACTGCTGCCGCGCCACCCATATCTGATTTCATGAGGTGCATATTGGTGGAGGGTTTTATACTGATGCCACCTGTATCGAATGTTACTCCTTTACCTACTAAGCCAATAGTTTTAGTGGCATTTTTAGGTTTGTATTCCATTATGATGAAACGAGGTTCATGACCACTCCCATCATTTACGGATAATAATGCGTGAAGACCTTTTTCCTGACATTGCTTTTTATCAAAAACGGTTACATCAAAGCCAAATTCCTTTCCCGAATTAACCGCCCAATCGGCTAAATACTGAGGGGTCTTGTTATTAGGCGAAGCATTCACCAAATCCATAATTCGGATTTGTGTTTCAGCCGTAGCAACTGCTTTTTGAACCGTTTGCTGCACTTGCTTATTGTCCTCATCGACAAAAATAATGAGTTCTGAATTGTCTTTTGCTAACGGATGAATACCATTGGGTTCTGACTTATAAAGCCCAATGCGGTAAGTACCCAATAAAAAGCCGTTTATCCCCGCCAATATTGTCGAAGTTTCCTTCTTATTGGAATGAATAAAACTGATGGCTATATTATCTCCAAACTTATGTTTTTGTTGGAAAGAAAGGTTGCGGAAGGCTGCAATTATATCAGAAGAAGAGGGTTTTTCACCTAATCCTAATAAGTTTACCTTTGTTTCATTATCAAAGAAACAAGATACCTCTTTAAAATCGGCTTTAAATTCACTTTTCAGACGCTCAAACGACATATTAAACTCGTTGGCTACATTTTCAAGTGCACTATCAAGTGATTTAGATTTTAGTATTGGTATAATAACAGTTCCGTTAATTTTAACGAAATTCGAATTGATTGAAGTTTTCATCCTCGTAACAAGGGTATATTTTCTGTTTTTTTATATTAATTTTCCTTTCAAAATCTAATAGCTCTTAAGTAGTTTGGTTAAAATAAACGCTGCTATCTTTTAAAAACTAATAGATTAAATTCCCCTGTTTCCCACAGTCTGTGTTTAAAATAGACTAAATATTATCATAAAAATGCAAATATAAATAAAATAACCTGATGAATTACTAAAAATTCATCAGGTCATTCAAAACAGTATTTTAAATATAATAATTCTAATTAAAAAACAGCCAATCTAATGCTTTCGGAAACTCCTGCCCCCATCTCGATTCGGAATGAATACCCTCACTATCGGTTGATAATTTGAAATGAATATTGGAGCTATCGAAACCTTGGTTCTTGATATTGTCTCTAAAATTCTTGATATTAGGTATCATACTACTCCCCTCTTTTTCTCCTGCATACACATATATTTTAGTGAAAACAGGTTGAAAAAACGGAATAGTATCAAAAGGCAGATTTCGAGTAACCCAAAGTGAAGGTGAAAATATCATCAATTTGCCAAACACTTGCGGAAACATCAAGCCCGCGTAAGCCGTTATCAGGCCTCCCATAGAACTACCGCCCATGCCTGTATGTGAGCGACTTGGCAATGTTCGATAGTGGTCATCCACAAACAGCTTAAGGGTTTCAGCCATGAAACGCACATACTTTTTGCCGTCAGAAGTGCCCAATTTATCATTTTTTACGGGTAAAAACTCATTGACCCGCTCCGCTTCGCCATGATCAACTGCTACCACTATTATATCACCTAAACCTCTTTCAGCCAAAACTGCCAGTTTATGGTTTATCTCCCAGTTCCCATAAGGCGAATGCGGGTTATAAAGATTTTGAGCATCATGCATATATAAAACAGGATACCGCTTTTGAAGATTTTTATCGTAATCAAAAGGCAATAATATGGATACTTTCCTATTTTTCTTTAGCTGTGGAATGTAAAAGGCATCATTTATGACCTTTATTTTAGGTAAAAATGATGGATTAAATGTCAGACCATAATTAGACCAACGGGGTACTACATCGTTGAAAGTACCATGATGGCTATTCAATACTCGATTGTGAGTCCCATTCCCAAAGTCATCCAATTCTTGATTTTCCCACCCTCCTCGTACATATTTATACTCGATTCGCTTGGGAAGTTGAATATCGGTAGGGAAAGTAAAAATAAACTTCCCTTGAGCCAAACGCCGAAGCTTGAAGCGTTGCTCGTCCACGCACCAATTATTGAAATTACCAACGATGTACACTGGTCGATAATCATCAACAGGAGTTGTTAGCTCTACTGTTAAAGCCTGTTGTTTCGGTTGAGGTTGATAAAGACTTGCCACCACGCCCATTACTTATTTAGTTAGTCAGTTTGTTGTATAAATAGTTGGGCTAAAATAAACACTGCTATCTTTTTAAGTCGGCTCTATAAAATGTGAAAAATACTCCGCTTTGCTTCGCATTTTTCACATTTTACAGCCCGACGATAGCAGCATTTATTTCTTTACGCCTACTTAACATAAAATATCAAAATAGATTTATTGATATTCATATCGATTTCCACTTCTATTCTCACCCCCTCAGTCCCGATTCTCAGAATTAAACTTAAAACTCAAAAATAATCACAAATAAATCATTTTCAATGCTTTAAGCATATTTTAATCATTTTATATTAAAATATCAAAACCTAAAAATACCTATAATTGGAGATTAAAAAATCAAAGTTAGTCATCTATAAAAACATATCCTAATGGTAAATATAAAAATAATGTTGTTTAGTTACTCTTTACATTATCTTTAAAGAATAACTGAAAACAATATTCTGAGAAAGGAAGGAGGTAGAATAAGACATATTGATTGGGCTGATTTAGCCAACCAACATGAGGTAAATATTTAATGTTTTCTCATTTAAAAAAAATCTAAATCGAAGACAGACATTTATTTTTTTTGATAAACAGGTAAAAAGAATTCAAAAGTGGTAAGGTTATTTTCACTTTTTACGGTTATATCCGATTGGTGCAATTCAATTATTTTTTTAACAATGGCTAAGCCCAGACCAGTGCTACCTTCCATACTCAAGGTTCTGAAATATCTATCAAAAATATTGGGAAGCATGCTCTCATCAATTATTTTACCTGTATTAGAAATGCTAATACAAAGCCGACTATCAATCTTTTCTACTATCAAATTCACGATGCTATCCACGCCAAAGGCTTTTTCCTCTTCATTAAAATTATAACGAATGGCATTGTCCAAGAGATTCTGTAAAACCCTATCAATTAATTTTATGTCTGCGACTACCCAAGGCGTATTTTCAGATAGATTGGTACTCAACTTTATACCTTTTTCTTCACAGACAACCTCATATTTAGCCATCACATCTTGCAATAACTCAGCAATTGGGAAGGGCTCAAAATGCACCGTTATTTGGTTGGATTCTAACTTAGAAAGTTCAAAAAGGTCTTCTATCAGTTTTTTTAATCTTTCTGATTCTTTAATAGCAATGCTCAAGTATCGCTCTCTTTCATTCATAGTTATATTATGCCGCCGCATGAAAAGTGTTTCGATATAGCCCGATAGATTGGTCAACGGCGTGCGCAAATCGTGCGAAATATTGGCAATCATTTCCTTTCGCAGTCTATCCACCGACGATAGTTTATCCAGACTTTGCTCAAGCTGCTCACTTATTTTTAAATTCGTTTCATAAGCTTCTTCAAGTCTTGTTTTCATCTTAGCCTCCCTAAAAATAAGCCGCCTTAATAGAAAAACCAGTAATAAAATAAAAGGCAAAATAATAAAAAGAGAAACCAGCAAATTTTTAAAAGCAATCGCTTTTGCATCTTCTAAAAATTTACCGAAATCCAAATCAGCCATCACCACAGCTACGGTGTTGCCATGAATATCTCTTACCGGAGCAAATGCAGAAAGCCACATGCCAAAGCGATCGGAGTACATCGGGATTACCCCCCCCTCAGTATATTTCTCTTTTAAAAGGCTATTGTACGAATCATAAATATGGCGGAAGTAAGGAAAATCAGAGGAAGTGCCGATGAACTCAAAATGATTTTTAGTACTATCAAAAACCATCGTATAAATGGGCGATTTCAGCATATTTGCTTCGTAATTTCGCCTCAAAATGTGATGGATATGGTAATAATTAGTATCCTGAGTATTGTAAAGAATATCATCTTTGATTACATATTTTTTCACCAAGCCTTGGTGCATATCTCCATCTATCTGCAAAGCAAGCGAATTAACTATTCCTTCCAAACGCAACAAAGCACTTTCCTCAGATAGATTACACTCATGGTTATAAGTCCAAATCGTGAAATAAAAACACACGAATAAATAGCCTACAAATACCAATAGGAATATTCTATTACTCGGCTTTTTGTAAAATTTCTTTATCATAATCAAAATTATTACGTACCCCCTCAGTATTTTAGGCGTAAATATTGTCTCTTTTACTTGCTCTAATTATTATAAATCATTTCAGAACCAGGCTTCCCTTCAATAATCCGCAAAATGATAGAAAATGTATCATAAAACTATCACATTCTCCTTTTGTTTCAAATGTAACAATTTTTCAAATGAATGTTTTCAAAGTGTTAAATTTTGTATTTAAATCGTAATTAATGTAAAATCATTTGATTTAATAAATATTTGCACTATTTTTGGAGAGTATTAGAATTAAATAATTTAAAAAAAATAAAATTCCGATTATGAAAAAAATATTCATGATGTGCGCATTTGCAGGCTTTACAGCTTTCGCTGCCACAGCTCAGACAGAACCAACAGTTGCTACTACAAGCAAAGCTACTGATAAAAAAGAACACTGCGTTGGCACAGCTAAAATGTGTACACCTGCTGAAAAAGCGGCTTGCACTTCAGAAGCTGCTAAATCTTGCTGCGCAAAAGGAAGTGCTAAATCTACTTCTATGGCATCAAAAACAGACAAAGCTGATGTTAAAAAAACACCCGCTACAAATAAGTAATCCGAAACCTATTTGCCTGTAAGCCCAATGCTTTTCTACTGTAGTGGTAGAAAAGCATTTTTTTTAAGCCTACTTAACAAAAAAATAACACATTTTTAAAATTTTTTTATTTATAATTCATAAAAACAGCCTAAATTTGCATTTTTAAAATTTATTAATTTGAATTAACTATAAAACAAAGATAATTATTTTGCAAAAATGTCAATTTTGCATATTAAATTAAAAGCAACTAACTATAAATGTTCTTTAAAAATATTACGATTCTCTGAATCGAAATTATGAGCTACCTGTTTCTTATTCTATTTACTAAGTCAATGCATTTTTTGCTGTTTTATGACCT
>JANPHO010000750.1:0-11653 GCA_031424515.1 Saprospiraceae bacterium | reverse complement strand
GCTGAATTTTAATAAAATAATCATCAACAATTAGTAAAACAGTACAGCAATACAGCAATACAATTAAACTACCTTCCTAAACACTTCAGCAAAAACTTGCATTTCTTCTAATGTGCCGATGCTTACGCGGGCGTATTTTTTACCTGCGGCTTCCCAATTGCGCAATAAAATGCCGTTTTTAGCCATCACATCCGCAAAATCCATGTTCAGGTTGTGGACATTAAAAAATAGAAAATTGGTTTTGGATGGTGTGTATTCCATGCCTTTTTCTTTGAGCACCCCCTCAGTAAATGTGCGGGCGATGGCATTCATATTCTTCGCTTTTTCACAATGAGCGGTGTCATTGAGTGCTGCAAAAGCAGCCGCAACGGAGACATTGCTCACACCTGCATTTGCCCAAGCTTGATATTTCGCCAAGCCTTTTATCGTCTCTTCTTGAGCGATGGCGTAGCCGACTCTTAAGCCCGCCATTCCGTATATTTTAGAAAAAGTTTTAGCAATAATAAGGTTCGGAAACTCACTCACCATGTCAGATACTGAGGGGGCCTCCGCGTATTCTGTGTATGCTTCATCCACGACGATGTACGCTTGAGGAGCGTGTTTTTTAATAAAACTTCTCAAATCAGCGTCGTTGAGTACTGTTCCCGTCGGATTATTCGGATTACAGATGTAAATGAATCGCGTTTTATCCGTTACGGCGGCGCTCATGGCATTGAGGTCGTGCTTCATTTGACTATCCAAAGGTACCCATTTTACATCCAAACCCACTCTTTCAGCGGGCGCTAACCAGATTTTGAAAGTCGGATTGGCGGCAACCAAATCGCCTTTTCCTCTTTCAGAAGCCAAGAAAGCTGATAAAGCCAATATTTCAGAAGAACCACTTCCCAATAAAATTTGGGTATCTTTCACATTGTGCATCTTGCCCAATGCCATTTTAAAATCGTTGATCATCGGGATAGCGTAGCGATTGCCCTTGGTGATTTGTTCGGTCATTGCTTTAATGGCAAGTGGGGATGGCCCATACGGATTTTCATTTTGACTAATTTTAATGGGTATTTTATCACCCATTAAAAAGGGAGAAGCGTGGGGCATACTCTCCATTTCGGGAAGAGTTACCATCATTGAACCTAATAAGGCGGCACTATTTCGCAGCCAGTCACGACGATTTATCATGCGTTTTCATTTTTTAATGATGATTGGTGATTTTTTTTAAATATCCAGTTGCTACAAATTTAGAATAAAATAGTTTCTTAATCCAATTTCCTTTTAAGTATTAGTTGTATTTTATTAAAATTTGGATAAACGCATTAAACGGCTTTAAAAAAAATCATAATATTCGATGATTTCAGAATTTTATTTTAAAACAATTACTAAATCCTGTATTTATTTTTAAAATTATTTTAA
Source organism: Saprospiraceae bacterium (assembly GCA_031424515.1). Taxonomy (GTDB): domain Bacteria; phylum Bacteroidota; class Bacteroidia; order Chitinophagales; family Saprospiraceae; genus JAAFJT01. The sequence continues at coordinate 10,249 of JANPHO010000750.1, read as the reverse complement.
CACTTCCCAATTAAACCTTTTAATTTAAAAAGCATCAAAACGATATATAAAAAAATGAAAAGAACATGAAGCAAGAGTATTTTTTGAGTCAACGTTTAGGTTTTACGAACAATCAAGCCGATAAAATTCGGGCAATGGGGGTTGAAAATTTTGTGCAAGCCAGTTTTAAAACACCTTTTGAAACAGCGGTACCTGATTTTTTAGCTGAAGCACCTAAGAGTATTGCTGAATACAAGGAGTTGCGCAAAATGAGTGAAGAAGAAAAGAAAGCCCTCGTTGTGAAGGAACGTTTACGGAATGTCGGCAATGGCTATTGGTGGCTGAATAAAATGAATGATGACGAATATCCTCTACGCGAAAAAATGGTGCTTTTTTGGCACAATCATTTTGTGAGTGGCTATCCGAAAGTGAAATCTTCGTGGGCTTTATTTCAACAAAATCAGCTTTTTAGGGAACATGCGTTTGGCAATTTTAAGGAATTGACTAAGCTTATATTGTACAATAATGCCATGATTTCTTATTTGGATAATAATAATAACAAAGCCAAAGCGCCGAATGAAAACCTCAGTAGGGAGCTTTTAGAGCTTTTTACGCTCGGAGTGGGCAATTATACTGAGGGGGATATCAAAGAAGGCGCGCGGGCTTTAGCGGGTTTGGGAATGGGTGAAGATAAAGGTAGATATTATAGAATTCAGGAGGATAACGGCGATAAAATATATATGGGTAAAAAAGGTAATTGGAAAGCAGATGATATCGTGGATATTATTTTTCAACAACCCAAAGCTGCTCATCGGTTATCCGAAAAATTGTTGAAATATTTCATGATGGATATGCCCATAAATCCAACTGAAAAGCAAAAAGCCCTGATTGATGAATATGCCGCGCATTTCAAGCAAAATAACTTTGAAATAAAGCCTTTTATTGAAAAATTAGTAAAAGATCCTCGTTTTTTAAACAGTCAAGGTCAAAAAATTAAAGACCCATTGAGTTTTTTACTGCAAGCACATTCTGAATTTCAACTGGATTTACCCCAAGCGAAGCGGATAGTCCCTTATTTTCAGGCTCAAGGTATGGTTTTGTTTAGCCCACCCAATGTGAAAGGTTGGGATGGTGGAAAGACTTGGTTGAGCTCTCAAAAATTGGTTCAACGGATAGGCATAATTGCAGTTTTAGGGAGTGGTCAAAACCTCGAAGCATTTGCTTTTAAAAAACCGAAAATGGAAGAAAAAATGCTCGAGGGCGATACAATGAACGATGATATACCTATGCGGAGAAATCAGAAAGATGCGGTAAAACCCAACATAAAATGGGATAAATCCTTAAAAAATAATAAAGATATTATAAAAAGCTTGACGGATCGTCTTGTTTTTAATGTCAATAAAGATATGCAAGAGGACATGGAGCGCATTCTGAAATATGATTTTAATCCAGCTGAAATGAATGCTGACCAAGCCGTCACTCGTTTGGCGGAGTATATCATGAAAGCGCCTGAATTTCAAATTTATTAAATTTAGATGTTGGATTTTAGATGTTGGAGGTTAGAATTTAAACAATCTAAAGTCTGAAATCCAACCTCCATCATCTAACATTCAATATCCAATATCATTAAAATGAATAATAGAAGAGATTTTTTAAAATTAGTGGGCACTACGGCTGGAGGTGTTATGTTTTTGCCGAAATTCCTTTCAGCTATGCCTTCACATGAATTGATGCAAGGCTATCAAGCGGATAGAAATATATTCGTTGCCATCCAACTCAATGGTGGCAACGATGGATTGAATACTTTTATCCCATACGATACACCTCAGTATTACGACGTTCGGAAGAACATTGCTATCCCGAAAGAGATGGTTTTGAAGGCTACGGGCGGCATGGGTTGGCATCCGAGCATGAAGGGATTTTATGATATGCAACAAGCAGGGGACTTATCTGTGGTACAAAATGTGGGTTATCCAAACCCGAATCGCTCGCATTTTAGAAGCATTGAAATATGGCAGACGGGTAGTGCCTCAAATGAATATTTGAGCAGTGGTTGGTTGGGGCGTTATTTGGATGCTACTTGTCAGCCAGAAGACCCGTTGGGTGCTTTGAATCTGGATAATATTGAAAACTTATCCTTGAGAGGGCAGAAGAACCATACCCTCACCATGCAAGACCCCCAACGTTTTGAAAGGCAATTAAAAGCCTTGACTGAAAACCACGACGACCCTTTGGATGAGAACCCGAACTTGGATTTTGTTAGAAAATTGATGATAAACTCATTTGATGGCTCTGATCAAATTAAAAAAGCGCTCGAAAAATCTAAAAACAATAGCCCTCTAACAAGTAAATACCCCCGCTATGGATTGGGAACCAACTTGGAGTGGATTGCGAAAATGATTAAAGGCGGCTTGTCAACGAGTGTGTATTATACGGGTATGGGTAGTTTTGATACCCATGCGAGTCAGATAGGAAAGCATAAGACTTTATTGAGTGAAGTTTCGGAATCGGTGAAGGCATTTTATGATGATATAAAAGCCGCTGGAGTGCTAAATAATGTGACATTGATGATTTTTAGTGAATTCGGGCGTCGTGTGAAAGATAATGGTAGCGGTACTGACCACGGAACCGCTGCACCGGTTTTCATTATTGGAGGTGGAAATAAGGGTAAAATAATTGGTGCTAACCCAAATTTGAGTGATTTGGACAATGGAGATTTGAAGCATGAATATGATTTTAGAAGCGTATATGCGACTATTTTACAGCAAAAACTGCAAGTATCGCCCCAAAACGTGGGTTTGAAGCAGGAAATACTGAGGGGTATGTTTTAAAAAATAAAATTTAAACTATTAAAATTTATTTTAATAAAACTTAACCTTTTTAAAACCTTTTACGTTAAAAAATAAGCTTTTTGGTTGTCACCAATTGGCTTATTTTTTTTTGTTTTTAAAACGGGCATTGAAACCTTTTAAAAAATTTTACGTCACAGAAACTAAGGTGTATATTTACAAATGACTGGAAACGATTGTTTCTTTTGAATTCGTTAAAAACTTAATTTATATTTTCGAGTTACAGTTTAAAGAATAAAAATTTTCTAAATAATTGAAAATTAATTAGTTATTTATTTTAATTATTTAAAATATGTTTCCTTTAATTCACGTTATGATTGGCCAAATAAAAAATATATCAATATTGTGACATAAAAATTTGACATTTTAGTCAAGAGACGCATAACTTTATGTCACGAAAATTTATGGAATGAAGAACCTTATAGAAATCTCCAAGATTGTTACCAAGAAAAAAGTCAAAAAAATCGAAATTTTTGACGAATATTCACTGAAAAACAAGAATAGTAAATTCAATGAATTTTACGAAGCACTCATGGCTGGCAAGTTTCGGAATGACCGGGATGCAGCAACTTACTTATATGAGTGTAGCCCAACGGACGATAAATATCGCCAACTGAAAAGCCGCTTCCGTAAAAGATTGCTCAATACTTTGTTTTTCTTAGATGTAAATGTAGCTGACGCATCGAGCTATGATAGGGCATATTACACTTGTAACAAAGAGTGGACACTTGTCAAAATTTTATTGGCTAATGAAGCTACGTTTACGGCGGCGACATTGGCTCGTCAAATTTTGACAACTGCATTGAAGTACAAATTCGCTGATTTGATTGTGAACTGTTCTCGAATTTTGAGGACATATTCGTCGGAGGTAGAAGAAGAGAAAGAATATGAAGAATACGACCAATATATTAAGCAATATAAAGATATATTAGATGCTGAAATTCGCTCCGAGGAACTTTTCCAAAGGGTGATGATGAATTATTTCCGCCCCGTTTCAGAAAATTTTAATTTGAAAGAGCGGATTGATACCTATTGCGAGGCTTTAATTGGGCTCTCAGAAACCTACGAATCGCCCGTTATCATTTATAATATGTACTTGGTTTGGACCTATCGCTACGAAATGCTTCAAGATTACGAAGCCATGATAGAGGTGTGTACACGGGCTGAAACGTATATGAGGGACAATCCGACTTATTATCAAGAAGATAAAATGGCGACATTTCAATTGAAAAAAATGTCAGCATTTTTACATCTGAAAGACTATAAAAAAGGAAAAGTCAACGCAGAAAAATCCCTCAGTTCATTCCCAGAGGGCAGTGAAATGTGGTTTGCATTCATGGAGTACTATTTCCTTTTGGCCATTCACACCGAGAATTATATCAATGCTGTAGCCGTTTTGACCAAGGCATTGACCAACACAAGTTTGAAAAAAATTAAGGTTGAGGAGCGTGAAAGGTGGAAAGTGTATGAGGTGTATATGAATTATTTGATAGATGTGTTTGGGCAGGAAAATCCAATTTTGAAAAGACAAAACCGCCGTTCATTCAAAGTGGCAAAGTTTTTATCGGATCCAATTCTTTACCCAAAAGAGATGCGTATTTTCACTATTTTCTTGATTATTGCGCAAATTTTATTCAATATTGAATTAAAACAATACTCGAAAGCGACTGAATTGATTGATCGTTTGAAAAATTACGCAAATAGGCAATTGAAAAAAGAGGAGTTCTATCGCTTAATTCAGTTTATCCGTCTCCTACAACAATTGCCCAAAGCAAATTATAAATTAGATGAAATATCCAATGCCGATAAATACCTCAATAAATTAAGGGATACGCCTTTTTATTATCGGGGTTTAACTTCAGAATTGGAAGTCATCACGTATGAGCAAATTTGGGAAATAGTGGTGAGCCGACTTAAGTGAAAAGTGAAAAACGAAAAGTGCAATATGTTGATTATCAATGTATTGCACTTTTTGTTTTTTATGGGAATTTATTCACCCGCTATTGAATCTGTAAATCATTAATCACTGTTTACTATTCACTATTCACTTACCTTATGCAACTAATTTTAACTAAAATAGTCATTGTATTTGAGAATAAAATTATTCCCGATGTAATTCGATTGCCGCCAAAGTTGTCAACTCTTGGCGGTTTTCTCGGTTTAGTTAGGAGCGTTTTATGTTGAAAATATGGTGCGTTTCGCTCCATCGGCGCACTCTTCGCCATCAAGCTGAAAGCATGACAAGCCAAAGGCATGACTGAGGGGGGACACAGATCGTCTCAGTCTTATTCATAGCCATTATTGCAAGTATATCGGTAATTATTAGATGCTCGTCTAAAATAAAATCCTTATTTATACATCAAATCCATATTTTTACGCGTTTTACAAAATTGTATTAAAATTGCATAAATCATTAACTATTTTAACATGAAAATCCTAATGCGTTTTTTGAAAAAGTCTTATTTATTGGGTCTTATTCTATTGTGTTCTGCCTCAATAATCGCTCAATTACCAGCTAATATTGAAAAATTGACTTCAGTGGAAGGGATTACTGAGTACCGCCTTAAAAGCAATGGCTTAAAAGTGTTGCTTTTCCCGGATCCTTCTAAGCAAACGATGACGGTCAATATTACCTATAATGTTGGTAGCCGCAATGAAGGTTACGGTGAAACGGGTATGGCACATCTTTTAGAGCATTTGGCTTTTAAAGGTTCACCGAAGCATAAAGATATTCCGGGCGAATTCAAACAAAAAGGTGCTCGTTTTAATGGCACTACTTGGCTTGACCGTACCAACTATTACGAAACTTTTTCATCATCTGATGAGAATCTCGAATGGGCTTTAGACCTTGAAAGTGACCGTATGATTAACTCTTACATTGCTAAAAAGGACTTGGATTCGGAGTTTTCTGTCGTTCGTAATGAGTTTGAATCGGGTGAAAATGACCCTTCAAGTATTCTTTTTGAGCGCGTTATGTCCACTGCTTTTTTGTGGCACAACTATGGAAAATCAACGATTGGCAATAGATCTGACATTGAAAACGTGCCGATTGAGAATCTTCAAGCGTTTTACCGCAAGTTTTACCAACCTGATAATGCGACATTATTAGTAGCTGGTAAAATTGACGAAGCCAAGACTTTGAAATTGATTGATAAATATTTTACAGCAGTACCTAAACCTACGAGAGTTTTACCAACAACTTGGTCTACTGAACCGACTCAAGATGGTGAGCGTTTGGTGACTTTGCGCCGCGTGGGTGATTTGCAAGTGGCATCAGCGGGCTATCATATTCCTGCGGGCTCGCATCCAGATTTTGCTTGTGTCCAAATCATTGGCGAATCTTTAACGGATAATCCATCTGGTCGCCTCTACAAAAACTTGGTTTCAGCGAATAAAGCTTCGGGCGTTGGTAATTTTACTTTTCAAACAAAAGAACCTGGTTTTATTTACTTTGGTACGGATGTACGTAAAGAACAAAATTTAGAAGAAGCAAAAACGATTTTATTAAAAACGTTGGATGATATTTCCGCTAACCCCCTCAGTGAAGAAGAGGTAAAACGGACTAAAACCCAAATTTTGAAGCAACTGGAGCAGTTGTACAGAAATTCTGAAGTGACAGGTCAACTTTTAAGTGAATATATTGCCTTGGGCGATTGGAGAACTTTCTTTATTTCACGTGATAATATTGAAAAAATCACGGCAAAAGATGTTGAAAGAGTGGCTAAAGCTTATTTCAAGCCATCTAATCGCACAGTGGGATTGTTTATTCCAGAAGCAAAACCTGAGCGTTCTGAAATCCCGAATGCTCCTGACGTTTCTGCTTTAGTTGAAGGATACAAAGGCAAGGCTGTCATGGCTGAAGGTGAAGTGTTTGATCCATCTTGCAATAACATTGAAAGCCGTACGGTACGTGGAGTAGCAGGTGTAATGAAATACGCTTTTTTGAAAAAAGGTACGCGCGGTAATACTGTGAGTGCGACTTTAGTTCTTCGATTCGGAGATGAAAAAAGCCTCAATGGTAAGCGCATCACGGCTTACATGGCGGGTCAAATGCTGAATAAAGGTACCAGTAAAATGAGCCAACAGCAAATTAAAGACAAGTTGGATGAGTTGAAATCCACGGTTCAAATCAGTGGTCAGCAAGATAAAGTGGTGGTGAATATCGAAACGGTGAAAGACAATTTACCGGCTACACTCAAATTGGTGACTGATATGCTCAGAGACCCTTCAATGCCTGAAAAAGAATTTGAGGAAATCCGTCAAGAGGAATTAGCGGGTAGTGAGCAACAATTAAGTGACCCTCAAGCCTTGGCAGTTCAAGCAAAAGACCGTTATATGAGCCCTTATCCGAAAGGACATATCAATTATACACTTACTTTGGAGGAAGAGATTGCTGAAATTAAAGCGGCAAAACTTCAAGATGTGAAACAGTTTTATAAAGATTTTTATGGTGCGAGCGATGCTACCATCGCTGTAATCGGCGATTTTGATGATGCTCAAGCTAAAAAAATATTGACTGAAGGCTTGGGAACATGGAAAAGCCCGAAACCTTACAAACGCATCGAGAAGAAACATTTTGAAGTAAAACCAGCGAATGATAATATCAAAACGCCCGATAAAGCCAATGCTTTATTCCTTGCAGGTTTGAATATCGCTATGAAAGATGATGAGCCTGATTATGCTGCCACTTGGGTAGGCAATTACGTTTTGGGTGGCGGTGCTATCAGCAGCCGTTTAGCGAATCGTATTCGTCAAAAAGAAGGTTTAAGTTATGGTGTGGGTTCAAGTTTTAATGCAGATGCGTTGGATAAAACGGGTGGATTCATGGCTTACGCTATTTATGCGCCTGAAAATGTTGAAAAACTTGAAAAAGCTTTCAAAGAAGAAGTAGAAAAAATAGTGAAAGAAGGTTTGACTCAGGCAGAATTGGACGATGCTAAAAAGTCAATCGTTCAAGCGCGTACAGTTGGTCGTTCAAGCGATAAGCAATTGGCAGCTAAATTGACTTCATATCTTTTCTACGGCAGAACTATGCAATATGACTCAAAATTTGAAGAGCAAGTATCGAAATTGACTTTAAATGAGGTCAATGCGGCGCTTAAAAAATACATTGACCCGGCTAAAATCAGCATGTTCAAAGCTGGTGATTTCGATAAATTGAAAAAGCCTTAATTTAAGGGTCAAATAATCTTTTAAAAAAATGCCTTCTCAGTTCATTCCGATTCTCGGAACTGAGAGGGTATTTTTTTTGGGATTTTTTAAAACGAATTAAGTCAATTTAAGTATTATTCGATAATACTTTTAAAAACATACATAAAAGCTATATTAGGTATTCTGAACCACGAATTCATCGGATTACACGAATTACACTAATTTACGTGTTGACAATTTTAACTAATTTCACGAATAAATTGCCCTTAAGGGCAATTTTAGTGTCATTCGCTTTAATTCTGTCAACATCTAAATTGGTGTAATTCGTGTAATCCGATGAATTCGTGGCCTAATAACATTTAAGTATGGTTTCAAATAATACTAACATTATCACATTTGTCAACATGTAAATTGGTGCATTTCGTGTATCAATTCGAGTCATTCGTGTTTATAAAAAAAATAGGGTTTTAATTTTTTTAAAGTTATTTTACTCATATTTTTAATTTTTGCAATACTTTTAACGTTTAAATACCACAATCTTTTCTTTTAAAATCCTCTTTTAAGGTATCCCAACTATGAAAATAACCGTTCAATTCAATAATAAAACACTTGATGTACGATTGAATAAATCCACAATTATAGACGAACTCTATACAATGTGTACCGAGGAAGTGACCCTTTTCACAAAGGAGTCCTACGGACAGTATAAAATCCTTAAATTGGATATTCACCCAAAGCAAGACGTTATTTTACAAAGTATTGAAATTGAAATTCCCTTCGTTTTTAATAAAAATCAAGACAATGTTTTTTGCAACGGCTATCAAAGTTGGAGTGAAAGTCGGTTGTTTAGGTTTGATGAAATACCCGATAATTTACGGAGTTTTGCTCAGCCGTTAATGGGAAATTATGGTGATTATCACATCAATTATATTCTCCGCAAAAAAGGTGTTTTGCACTCGTGGTCATATGGTTATATTCCCAATTTCAAGGATGATAAAATTGATTTTATTGGCTCTTTAAATGAAAATACGGGTTTTACTTGTATCATCTACGATGCTGATAATCAAGTAATTAGGATTAAAAAAGATATTGAAAACTTACAATTATCGCATTCTTTTCCAGCCCTTGAAATATTGTTGATGAAAGGAGATACCCCCTCAGTATTCAACACATATTTTGAGCTACAAGGCATCAAAAAAGTCATTCAACCGCCCGTCACGGGCTGGACAAGTTGGTACAATTATTCCAACCATATTTCAGAAGAAATTATACTTAAAAACCTGAATCAGTTTAAAGAAAAAGAGTTCCTAATTGATATTTTTCAAGTGGATGATGGCTGGCAAACGCGCATTGGAGATTGGCTTTCCGTAAAAAATACCTTTCCGCGGGGAATGGATTTTGTGGCACAACAGATTCATAATCAAGGATTTAAGGCAGGAATTTGGCTGGCACCGTTCATCGTAGAATCCAAATCCGAACTTTTTAAAAATAAGCCCAATTGGCTTTTAAAAGATAAAAACGGGAAACTTGTAAAAGCGGGTTTTGCACCGCACTGGTCGGGTTGGTCGCAGCCTTGGTTCTATGCTTTGGATTTTTACAATGCGGAAGTTCAGGAGTATTTAACGGGCGTTTTTCACACCATTTTGGATAAATGGGGATTTGATTTTGTGAAGTTAGATTTCCTATATGCTGCCTGTATCATCCCTCGCAACAATAAAACGAGGGGGCAAGTGATGCATGATGTCATGGTTTTCATGCGGCGATTGGTGGGTAAAAAACAAATATTGGCTTGTGGAGTGCCTTTGGCTTCGGCATTTGGGATGGTGGATTATTGCCGCATTGGTGCAGATATTCACATGAGTTGGGAAAATGGATTACTTAAATTTTTGAAGAACAGGGAAAGGGTTTCCACTATTTCATCATTAAGAACGACTTTGAGCAGATGGGAACTGAATGGTCGAGCTTTTCTGAGCGACCCCGATGTCTTTGTTCTAAGAAAAAATAATCAACAACTGACTGATAATCAACAAGATACGATTTTGAAAATAAATATGTTATTGGGCAATTTGCTCTTTTGTAGCGACGAAATTGGCGAATATGATGAAGAAACTTTGGCAAAACATCAGATGATTTTTGAGTATAAAAATAGGGTAGTGCAGGCTGTCAAAAATCATGGCGACGACTTTTATACCATTCATTTTGAGTTGCAGAATCAAGCTCATGTTGCCTTTTGTAATCTTTCAAATCAGCAAATTAACCATGATGGTAAG
>JANPHO010000749.1:0-4247 GCA_031424515.1 Saprospiraceae bacterium | reverse complement strand
TGATGGTCACGCTGAAGTTATAAGGACTTACATGCCCACAATTCAAACGAATAGGTTAATGCTTGGTCAAATTTTCCAAAATTTAATCGGTAATGCTATAAAATATGCCCATCCCAATCGCACACCGATTATCAATATCAGTCTGGATATTAGAGCAAAAGATTATCTTTTTACAATAGAAGACAATGGTATTGGTTTTGAACCCCAGTATAACAGCCGCATTTTTGGTATTTTTCAACGTCTTAATTCCAATAAAGATGAGGGGAACGGAATGGGTTTAGCAATATGTAAACGTGTTATTGAAAAGCAAGGCGGTACGATTTGGGCAGAATCGGTGTTGAATGAAGGCAGTAGATTTTATTTTACTTTACCACATTGTGAAATAAGTATTCAGAACGAAGACCTTCAAGATACCTTCCAGAAGGTATTGCCTGAGCCTGAATTGGTGTAGATTTTACATATTCAGAGATATGTAAACTATAGCAATGATGAGGAAAATTGTGAGGAATAACCAAGTTGAAAACCTCGAATTGGTGCGATAAATATTGTAAAGTGCTTCCATAGCGTTGTGCCAATCGAGCTTTCCCACAGTGCCTTCGTTGCCGTAAACATAGTATTTCTGTTTGCCTTTTCGATCTTGATCGCCATGTTTTTCTAAAATAAAAAAATCAGAATTCAGGAAAACAAGGTCAAAAAGTTGGCTTTTTCCACCATAATCCACTATAAAAGTATTGGATTCTTTCAAATATCGCCAACCGCCTTTCGTCAAATCCCCATCTATAGACACCATATACTCACCACCAGGCATGAAAATATGAAGAACGACTTCGTGGTACGTATCAGTATCTCTAATTTCTTTCCATCTTTTATTGGTGTAGTATTGCTCTTCCCACAAATCCTCACTCCATTGTTGCACCCGAGGAACGATGTATTCAATATGCGCAGCTAAATCCTCAAGGGTTTGAGGAAGGTCGAGTTCAAAAATTCCTGTTATATTGTCCCAAAGTTTATTTTCCAAGTATGATTTTATTTTATGGAGCGAATATACACCTAATTCGCATAAGTTTCGCAATGATGCACCAAATCCAAAACCTTCAAAAGTTGCTCAGAAGGAGTCAAATGTGAATTATCTATCAAAATGGCGTCTTCAGCTTGTCGCAAAGGGCTATCTGCTCTATTCGAATCAATTAGATCTCTTTCGGTTAGATTGTTTTTGATTTCTTCAAATGTGGCATCTTGTCCTTTACTTTTTAATTCATCAAAGCGTCTTTGAGTCCTAATTTCGGTATCGGCTGTTAAAAATATCTTCAATTCTGCATTCGGAAACACTACCGTCCCGATATCTCTGCCATCCATCACAATACCTTTTCGCTTGCCCATTTGTTGCTGTTGCGCTACCATGGCGCGGCGTACCACCGAAATAGTAGATACTGGACTCACCATTTCAGATACCCGCATTGTCCGAATCTTATCTTCAACATCAACGCCATTCAGAAAAATGTGGTTCCCTTTGGGCGTCCGCTCAAAATGTAATTCTATTTTCGATAGGGCTTCTTTAACTTCTTGGATGTCATTGATATCCACATTTTCATCTAAAAAATTAAGCGTTACGGCTCTGTACATTGCGCCAGTATCAACGTAAGCGTAATGCAGCTCTTTGGCGAGCGCTTTGGCGAGGGTGCTTTTTCCGCACGAGGAATAGCCATCGATGGCAATTATGATTCGTTTCATCGAGGGATAAAATTAAGTTCAAAATTTCAGAGTACCCAATTTTTTACTTCAATTTTTAGTAAAAAATACGCTATATACTGAGGGGGTACTGATTTAGATTTAAAATAAGCATTTATTTTAAAATTATTTTACGTAGCATAAAATATTGATTGTCAATAAGTTGTGATAAAACATTGCTTCAAGAAAAATCTTTTTTTACCTATTTATGACATTACCCCTTGACAAGTTAGAGAAATGCCTCACATATTTGTATCGTTTTTGAGGCTTACGGTCTCAAAGCTTCCAACTAATTTTTCAAAATTTTTTCATCTTTTTAATATTTCAATAAAAATGAAATTGCTCAAAATTAATCTTTTCACCAGTCCAATAGCTTGTTTCAATCAAGCCGCTCCAACGCAAGTGCGCTGGTCAGCAGGATGTGTGAATACGATTAGCCATGGCAATTTACTTGAAATAGAAAAGAGAGGTGATAAAGATTTTGAAAATAATGTCTATAACAAATCAGTACTCAGTACTTCCGGCAGTCTGCCAATGTTTTATACATTTCAAATTCCTACCTGTTAACTGACTGAATAAAGATTCTGTTGGTTGCAGGAAGCAACTAACGGAGAAAAAAGTCAGAATCTTAATTTCCATTTTTTTTTGATGTCTTAACATTCTCTTTCGTTTTTTATTGCCTTAGTTGCTCGTCTGATTGTCTATCAGATTTACTCGTGTTGCATTTTTTTGACTACTACAGTTTGTGGTAATTTTTACTGAGAAAGCAAGTGGGCTTTGCTCACTCGGAGAGCATTTTTTTTGAGGTTTGGATATTTAAAATCGAACCCAAATTCACCTATTTACCAAGAGAGAATCGTTTTGAAAAATTAAATTGTGCAAAGTGATATTTGTAACTATCTATAAATCAATTAAATATAGACTTTGAATTTCAAATAACTTTATTCTAAAAAGTGAAAATTTATTGAAAACAGATTTAACCAATTTTGAAATTGGGATTTGAATCGGTTTTCCATTTTTAAACAAGAATTATATCACTAACTAAAAATGCGACACAAGATGATGACGGCTTCTATAAGATTGCGCCTTGTTCTCGCTCTTCTAATACTGAGGGGTGTCGCATCGCGCTACCATGCAGAGATTAAATTTTTATCTCTCATTGCTGCGGCGTATATCGGTAGTGATTATATCAATTCAGTGGCGGAATATGCCGTTTGTATCGTGACACTGGTTAGAAAATACCGTTTAGGTTTTATCTTGAAATAACCTAAAAATTGATTTTTGTGACAAAAGTTTGGCTCATAAAATATTGTGTTTTCTAATTGTTATTTACTGCGTAAATGTTTTGCGTAGTAATTGGTTTAATAATAAAATTTAAAATAATTTAATGCGTAAATATATGATTATCAAGTTTTTAAATTCAAAAATTGCTGTTTTATACATTTAGAACTATCGATAATAAGGAATTATCTGTTTTTTTTATAAAAACATTTTTTAATTCATTTTAACGCAATCTGTAATTAGATAATTTATGCAGAAAACTGCCTTAAATATTATGTTTTATTTTAATTAAAATTAATGAGTTTAATAAGTTTTCTGAGGGGAAGTCCTTCAAAACACCCCCTCAGTATTTTAGCTCTTTTTTGATGAATTTTCAAGGTTTTTTGAGACTGCGTGTTTCTTGAATAAGTTAAAACTACTCTGTATAACCAAACCCAAAAACCGTTTTTATTATTTTATAAATAATTGATAATGAATGATTTATGGACATTTACTTTTTAAAACACTCATGCGAAATGAATGAATAGTTAGTTTGTATGATTCTCTCAATTAAGTGAACGCCGACCAACTCAGAAAGCTGAGTGATTGGCGTTTTTTTATTTATAAATAGTTTATTTCTATATTTTTAAAATAGATGTTTCTACATGAATTTTTTTTTTTTAAAAACGCTCACCGAGAATCAGTTACAAAACGGTTTATTAAGTATCACAAAAAAAATGTTATGATTTGTTTTATAAGCGATTATGTAAGAGTCGATTTTTTAATATGGCTTTTCAGTAAGGTCACAAAAAGGGTTGAGTGAGGCTAATTACCCCAGAAAATAAGAATAGTTTTACATCATAATAGTAAGAGAGAGCAGCGGATAGTAAATTATTCAGTTTTTAAAATGGATAGTTGAAGAATACCAGCTTTTGAAAATTATCATTGAAAACCAAAATTTATATTCTCTCAAGGCTGCTATTTCGGATTTCAAAAGGATGTTTTCTACTTATTATTTATTCTAAGTATCATAATCTCATTTTATAACATAAAGTCTTATTCTCCGATGGAAAAATCCATAAAAGAACTCAACCTTTTATTAAAGGGTGAAGAAAAAATCTCCAATAGTCAATTAATAGCTTTAAAAGGTGGATTGTGTGCCGAAGATTTAAGAAGGCTTAATTCTACTTTAAAATTGTAAGAAGAAGGATACTAAGTAAATGCTTAGATAATCTTTATTAATCTTAAAAAATTTTTTT
>JANPHO010000748.1:0-4153 GCA_031424515.1 Saprospiraceae bacterium | reverse complement strand
TTTTAAAATAAAAGTCACATTCCACAACAATATAGCCTTTAAATTGTCTCCTTTGAACGAATGGATATTGTTCCTAATTAATTTTTTAAAAAGGCTTAAATGAACAAGTTGATTTATTTTTTAGCAGTTGCGTTGATAATTATATCATGCAATCCTCGAGAAATATTGCATAGACCAGAATCTAATGATATAGTTAAAACCGAAATGTTTAATTTTCAAATGTCCAATATGAAAAGTTTCCATGATTTTAAAATGCGCTCCATTGATGGTGCTGAAATTGATTTTTCACAGTATAAGGGTAAAAAAGTAGTAATACTGAATGTAGCAAGTGAATGCGGCTACACCCCTCAGTACGCAAAGTGGGAAGCATTTTATAAGGAAAATAAAGATAAAATAGTGGTTTTAGGATTCCCTTGCAATCAGTTTGGGGGGCAGGAATCAGGCTCACACGAGCAAATAAAAAGCTTTTGCGAAAAAAATTATGGTGTCACTTTCCCGATTTTTGAAAAAATAGAAGTAAAAGGAGGAAATAAAGCACCACTTTACGCTTGGTTGACTAACAAAACAGAAAATGGATGGTGCGAAAAAGAACCAAGTTGGAATTTTTGCAAATACCTTGTCAATGAAAAAGGGGAATTATTGGATTTTTTTGCATCAGGAATTGAACCTGATAATGCCGATTTTCAAAAATCAGTTGCTCGATAAATCCTCTTTGGTACTTTGCCGTTGCTTGAAATTGCGACGTATTCTGCTGAGCGTTTCTACTTTGACACCAATATAGGTAGCTATATGTCTCAAGGGTACTCTCTGAATGACATCCGGCTGGTGTGTAATCAAATCCTCATATCGTTCTTCCGCAAATTCAGATTGAAGACTGGACGCACGCATCATCATGCGCGCCATTGTAGCCTCCATCAAAAGAGATACAACCGAATTAATCTTAAAATTATTTTGAGATGCTGCTTGAAGGTCGGCACGCTTTAAAATCCAAACTGTAGTATCTTCTAAGGCTTGAATCATTTCACAAGTGGGCTCTTGTAAACAATAACTAACGGGCAACATAACGGGTTGGTTCTCGAAGGCGAACCATGTCGTTGTGTCTTGGTCGCGATAGTTTATTAAACAACGGACAGACCCTTTGACTATGAGATAGATGCTATCACATATCTGCCCTTTTCCTACAATGAAGCTATTTTTAGGATATTCTTTTTTTTCAAATTTTATACCTTGCCATAGCTCAGGATGGTTGGCGTATTCGATGCCGAAAGAAGTATTTTCTGTGATTCTGTTTTGAAGTATTAATTTGAATTTCTTATTCATTGTGTAGGGTGCTATTATACGAACAAAGGAAGTTAGATATATGTTACTTTAGAATGTAAAGTAGGTAACACAATTCAATCTATATAGCTCGTATGATTAAATAATTCTTGTATTTATTTTTTTTGACAATTGTCAATAGGAATAATGCAAGAATTGTGTCAACTTTGTGCTATTGTTAAAAATAGATAAAATTTAATTTAATTGTCATTAGAATAATCTACTGGCGATTAAGTTTTAAAGATAGTTTTTGTGTTTATTTGTTTGGGTTAAGGCGACATACCAACGTAGGTCGTCTTTTTTTATGTACCTACTCGAGTTAAATAGAATTAATAACCAAGTAAATCCAGATTTACTATTTTTTGCGGCAACCAGATGCGCATTTCACCATTTCCTCGGTTGCAACGGGCATAATAGGGTATAGCAACGAAATTTTGTTCTTCTGTATTTACTTTTTTTCCGCTGGCATCAATGTTTAAAGCAATTGATTTACCTTTTATAATCATTATACCACCTAATAAGTCCTTTTTAAATTCTGTCGTTAATGGTGCATCATTAGGCAAAATTAAGTTACTTGTACGATTATTATTGTCATAATATTCAGTGCAATAAACTAAGGGTCCCCTCAGTAAAGCGACCTTTCCAGTGGTGGATTTTACCTTTTCATGGGCTACTACTCTCCTGATTTCCATAGGAAGGTTGACTTCAATAACATCCCCTTTTTTCCATTCACGGCTTAAGAGCGCATAACCTTTATCAAGTGAGTAATAGACTTCTTGACCATTTATTTTAATCAAAGCCCTTTCACTGCTCATATTTTGGAATGTGTAAAGGTCAGAAGGGAAAGCCTCGTTGCGGGCGAATCCGGGGATTCGGATGCGCAGGTTGAAATTATTTTTATCAAAATTATTGACGATGATTTTCAAATTGCCTTCCCATGGATAGTTATTTTGTTGAGAAAGCTCGATTTTATTGCCATTTTCTAAAGCCAATTTTACATTGCTGCTTGAAAAAAGATTAACATATACATCGTTGCCTTTGTGTGCATACATATAGCCTTGTATGGAAGGCATGAAGCGGGTAATATTTGTTGGGCAGCAAGAGCAACCAAACCATGAAGAGCGTTCGCTTTCGTTGGTGGGTTTACCATGTCGAATATTCGTTTCCATTGGATTGGTATAAAAAAAGCTTTTTCCATCAAGACTTACTCCTGAGAGAAATCCATTGTAGATAATACGCTCTATCAAATCGAAGTATTTGCCATCGCCATTCAACAAAAACATGCGGTAATTCCAGTAAGTATTGCCAATAGCGGCGCAGGTTTCCGCATAAGCTTCTTCGTTGGGGAGGTCGTAATCATTACCGAATCGCTCGCCATCGCCTGCTGCACCTATCCCGCCGGTTATGTATGTCTTTTTACTAACCGCATTTTGCCATATCTTATTGATAGCATCAATGTAGGGTTTTTCGGAAAGCAAAGCTGCCACGTCCGCCATACCTGAATAAAGATACGTAGCCCTCACCGCATGCCCAGTGGCTTCGGTTTGCTCTATGACGGGCTTATGGTCTTGCCAATATGAGCCATTTGCCCAAAAATCGCTGGTAGTTTTATGATATGCTTTTTTACCGCGAGCATCTATAAAAAATTTAGCCAGATTCAAATAGCGTATTTCACCCGTTGCGCGATACATTTTTACTAAGCCTATTTCAATGACTTCATGCCCTGGTGCGACTGATTTTTTACCTTCACCAAAGGTTTTATCAATCAATTCGGCACTTTTTATGGCAATATCGAGCAAATTGCGCTTTTTAGTTGCCCAAAAATGAGCAGTGGCGGCTTCATAAAGATGCCCTAAATTATACAGCTCGTGGCTCAATTCACCTTCTTTTTCCCAACGCTCTTTACCCATCCATTCATGTCCATTTTTAGGGTTAATGGTGCGAGCTGTGTATAAATACCCATCCGGCTCTTGTGCTTTAGCGATAATAGTAATTAGCGAATCACAGTATTTATCAAGCACAGGGTCAGGATGAATACTGAGGGAGTAGGATGCACCTTCCAATATTTTAAAAACATCGCTGTCATCAAAAGGGTAAATTGTACAAAATTTGCCTTGATGCTCGGCTGCCATTGTGAAATTTTTTACACGCCCAGTTTCCTCACACTTATCAAAACTATGAGGAATGGTATTGGTGCGGTTGATTTCCATACGAGGTAACCAAAAATTATCTTGTAATTTTACGGCAGTAAAATTCACGCCTTTGTATGGGTAATCGCTTTTGACTTGTTGAGAAAAAGATGGAAATACAAAAAATAAAATGAGAATAAAACCTATAATTTTTTTCATAATAAGAGCTGGTTAATTGGTAATTGTAAAAAGCATGATAAGGTCGTAGTATAATGAAAGGTAAATGCCTATTTAGATTAGGCTACTTTTACGCGAGGGCGTTTTAAAGGAATTGGCTCATAAAATTACATTAATTTGCGTAAAAGATATTGATTTGAAATTTTTTATTGTGGAGTAGCGTTTTAGGTGTTTTGATATATTAATTAAAATAATAATATATTTTAATTTAGAAAAATGAACCATAATTAGAGCCTATCCGATAACTCATAATAAGTTATCGGATAGGCTTTTAATTGAACTATAAGTCTAAAGGCAATATTAATTGAGATCAGCAATTCCGTATTTGGGTAAAAACATTCCAAAAGTTTATCCCGAGTCCTCGGGATGGAATGTTAAGCCCCTATTTTAAACAGTTTTACCCAAAAATGCTCTAAATACTGAGGGGGTCTATCAAAATTTAGGCTTAAAATTTTCAAATACAGAATTGC
>JANPHO010000747.1:0-25935 GCA_031424515.1 Saprospiraceae bacterium | reverse complement strand
TCCTCTAACGAGGATACGCGACTCAGTAGGTTCGATACTAAATCCTTTAAAACTTGTATGTCTCGTAATGAATCCATTGAATCTTTTTTATAGCTCTTAAAACAATTTATTGATCATTTAGTTAACCGCTAAGTTTTTACGTCATATTTTAATATCCAATTGAACTTTATAAGTCTGGTTATCCGTTGTGATGTCGAGTCGGTGTTTTTCAGGAAAAAGCAAATCCAATCGTTTTTTAATATTCTCCAAACCCGTGTTGGTGGACTTCACTTTCTGCTTACGCAAAGGAATGGTATTTTCCGTTTTAAATGAAATACTATCGCTTTTCATCCCTAAAAATATCGTTATAAAACACTCGCCTTCAGCACTGATGCCGTGTTTGTAAGCATTTTCAATAAAAGGTATAAAAAGCATGGGCGGAATGGTTAAATCCACATTTTCGGCATTATCTACCACAAAACTCACCTTTATTCTATCCGTTACGCGGTGTTTTTCGAGGGCGATGTAATTCTCTAAAAACTCAATTTCATCATGAATATTGACCTCATTTTTCTTCGACGATTCTATTTGGTAACGCATCAAATCCGCCATTTGGAGTATCATTTCATTGGCTTCTTCGTGGTTATTGAGGTTTTGAGAGTAAATATTATTCAATGTATTGAACAAAAAATGCGGATTAACTTGCGATTGGAGTAATTTCAACTCTGCTTCCACTTGTCGGCGTTTCGTTTTTTCATATTGAATTTGGAGTAAAATGCCTTTATATGCATAGTTGAAGGCAGTTAGAAAAAACAATAAAAGGAGATTTCCAAGAAACGCATTAATCAAACTAATTTGTTCTCCTCCATCAACAAAGTTTAATAAAAATACAAAAGGGATCGTGACACCTGATACCAGAAGTATTACGCCAATTCCATATTTTAACCACTTTTTATTACTTAAATAGGTCTTTAAAAGCCATTTATGCGGATAAAAAAGCAGCATCAGAATCAACCAAATAGCAATGACTAATATTAATTTATCCTTTAAATTTTTGGCAGACACGCCCAAGGGCAGTAAAATCAATACCACCAACCAAGCCTTTATATCGAATACTATTTCCTTTTTCATGCTTCAAATATAGAGTCATTTTTTGATACCCCTCAGTATGAAATGACAAACTGAGTTCATCAGCTTGTGTACTGCGTTCATCCATTCTTTTGGGGCTTCATCACCTAATGTTTGTACTATTTCAAAAAGAAATCACCTTTGTATCATCAAAATTAATTAAATCACTTTTTAAAAATAAATGTCATGATAGCAATTAAAAAAGAAAACGACCAATTCATATTTGAAGTAAAAGGACTTCACAAATTATGGGCTTTTAAAAATAAAATCACCGTTTCCGTTGAAAATGTAGTGGGTGTTCAATACGCTGGCACAGAAATGCCAAGTGCTCAGTTGGGTTTGAGAATGCCGGGCACTCATATTCCGTTTATCATCAAAGCAGGTACTTACTATTATTTAAAAGGTAAAAAAGTCTTTTGGGACGTTGTAAAATCAGCCAATTGTATCATTGTTGATTTAAAAGATAGCAGCTATAATCAGTTGGTGATAGAAGTTGAAAATCCTGAAGCAGCAATGAAATTATTACATGGCTAAGTATCCCTCAGTAGTCAATCAAATTCAGATAGATTAGGGAAATCTTAAAGATTTCCCTAATCTAAGCCCAAATCTCCCCTAAAACGAAACCCGACAATATTAAATTGACTAACTACTCAGTAAAATAGTAGAATGCTGATTTTATCCATTAAAAAACCGAATTAGTCCAATATTTATAATAATTGTTAAAAAAAAGTAGAATTTACGAAGGTTTTCACCCATCACGAATTCAACATTGATTAAACCACCTTAATAAAATAAAAAATGAAAAAGCTACTTTTTTCCCTTTTTACAGTTCTCATTTTCACCCAACTCAGTTATAGTCAAGATAAAAGATTGGCGGGAATTGACACCGCAGTGCAGCGCATTTTAAAGGAATTCAATGCCGTGGGCGCAACGGTTTCGATTGTTGAAAAGAACAAAGTTGTACTCACGCAAGGCTTTGGCTACAAGGATTTTGATGGTAAAAAACCTGTTACAGCCCAAACGCTTTTCCAAATTGGCTCGTGTTCAAAAGCTTTTACAACCACCATTTTGGGCACTTTGATGGATGAAAAACTCCTTGATTTTGACAAACCTGTCACCACTTACTTACCCGAATTGGTTTTTAAAGATGATAATTTGACTAAAAACGTCACTACACGGGACATGATGACCCACCGCACAGGTCTGCCCCGACACGATTTAGCGTGGTATTTACGAGGCACAACCACTAACCGCGCTGAAATGCTCAAATCCATTCGCTACTTTGAAGCATCAGCGGGCTTGCGTGAAACATGGCAGTACAATAATTTTATGTTCATGGCGCAAGGCGCACTCGCCGAAAAATTGACCAATAAAACGTGGGAGAAACTACTTCAAGAGCGCATTCTCACCCCCCTCAGTATGAGCAGCACTGTGAGCAGTACGGCAGCTATGTTAAAGGCTGAGGACTACTCTTTGGGCTACGGTTACAATGAAGAAAAAAAGCAAAATAAAAAACTGGATTTCTACCATTTCAGCGGAATGGAGCCCGCAGGCAGCATCGCATCCAATGCAAAAGACATGAGCGAATGGCTCAAAACGTGGATAAATGTGGGCAAACACGACGGAAAAGAGCTTTTTTCAAGCAGTTTTTACAATCAAGCCATCAAAACGCAAATGGCTATGGCGAGTGTGCCCGACAAAAGAGATATGAATATGTTCATCCATGGTTATGGGTTTGGTTGGATGATCAAAACGTATAAAGGGCATTACCAAGTTGAACATGGCGGCAATATTGATGGCTTCTCAACGACCACTTCCTTCTTCCCAAATGATAGTATTGGTATATTTGTTTCCGTGAATCAAAACGGTTCGGCAGTGCCTGGGGTGATTCGCAATTGGATTTCTGACCGTCTTTTAAATGTTGAAAAAACAGATTGGGTCACGCAAGTAAAACCTAAAAAAGATGATAAAAAAGACGAAAAGAAAGATGAAAAACAAGCTGATTTAACTCAAAAAAAAGGGACAAAACCGTCGCATAATATGGAAGATTATGTCGGTAAATACAAAAATAATGGATATGGTACACTCACTGTTTTCAAAAACGACACCGCTTTATTCACCGTTTTAGGAAAAGATACGGCTCGTTTACAACATTTTCACTTTGATGTTTTCAAATTAGTGAGTACGAAATTAGAGGATGTTGACGAAGACGGGATTAAAGTGCGTTTCAACATGAATTATGAAGGCGACATTGTGAACATCGACAGCAAGTTAGAATCCGCTATAAAAGGTGAAATTGTTTTCACTAAAGATGCACCTGAATTGAAACTGACTGAGGCTGAACTCAAAAAATACGAAGGCGAATACACTATCAGCGGTGCAATTGTTAAAGTATCAGTAAAAGATAAAGGGCTTCACATGTCAGTTCCGGGGCAACCAGAATATGAACTCGTGCCCAGCAAAGCGGATGAATTTAAACTCAAAGGATTAGAAGGATATTCAGTTAGATTTGATATGAAAGATGGAAAATCTACGGCAGCCTACTCTATTCAACCAAATGGGACTTTTAAAATGAGTAAGAAACAGTAAGATATTCCTCAGTGTAAGCGCTTTCAAGAATAATTTGGAGCAATTTCGAGATTCGAGATTGCTCCATCTTATTTTAGGATTTCGGCTCTGTGCAGTTCAATTCCTTCATCGTTGTAAAAAAATACTTCCAAAACGCCGTTTTTACTCAATTCGATTTTACTGAAACCCGTCGTTTTTTCATTGTACCATTTAGCCATTTTATCCCTTTTTTCAACTGGTCTGAATTCTCCACCATTACCCGAGACAATTTGAGTTACATTATTTTTTATAATCAATTGTTGGTCGTGGTCATGTCCCGAAATCCAAAGGATATTTTTATAAGGCGCAATATGTATTTCAAATTTTTTCACCATTTTTTTATAATTCGGCTGCGGTGACATGCCTCTTGCCGCACGATTCAGACCCATCATACCGAACAATTTCAAAGGCGTATAAGTGATTAAAAAGCGCGTGGGCTGCATTTTTACGGAGTTTTTACCAGTCAAATACAAAGGATGATGGGTAACTACCGCTATTTTTTGACCTTTTTCGGATGCTTCTTTTAAAAAAAAGTCAAACTGTTCAAAAAAAAGCCGCTCGGTTTTCTTTTTAGAATTATCTATCAAACCAACTGGATGCCCTACTTGCCGATGTACCCACCAATCCGTATCCACCAATAAAAGTGTAATCCCATCCAATTCGATTTTCTCAGGCCCCGCAAAACCCGCATATTTGAAATAATGCGCCGCCCCCTCAGTATATTGCGTCAAAGAGTCCTTTAAATATTGATTGACCAAATCCTGCTCCCTTTGCACATATTCCAAACCCTTCATTTTTCCCATTTGCCAATCGTGATTGCCCGGAATCATGTACATCTGCCCGCGATGATTTTTCAATAAACTCAATTGAATCCTCATTTTTTCAACATCCGTTTCATGGTGTTTATTCCCTACGGGTCGAATGCCTTTTGGGTAAACATTATCCCCCAAATACAAGACGCAACTTGGTGTATCAATGCTGATAAAATGGCTGAATTGCTTGTAATTTTTCGATAAAACCGCCTTTTTACCAGTATCCCCAATCAAATAAATGCGGGTACGGGTTGTGTCTGTTGAGCCACAAAATGAAGGAAAAGCATATAAAACTGCTTGAAAAATTAAAAATACTCTAATGGAATACGACATAATTTTTTTATTGAAACTGAACAAATTAAAAGGCAAATTACAACCTTAATTTCGCAGCAGCCACAATTTTCATATTTTTCTCATCCTGTAAATAAGCGATTATTGAACAATCTTTAGTTTTAAAATCCGCTTGAAGCATAAAATCCATTACCCCCTCAGTATCAGAAGCCAATCTTATGGTTTTAAAAAGCCTCACCACATTATCGTGCTTCAAAGTTCTCCCTTCATTTTCACCACGCAATACTTTTGTTTCGATATTCCGCTCAACTAAAGCGATATTCAATACTTTATTTTCTGTTTTTTTATTGATTTTAAAATGTGTCGTCAGCTTTTTATCTTTCAAATCAGTAGTCAAATCTATTTTAAAATCAGTATCATCCGCATACTCTTTTGAAATTTCTTTTTCAATTTGAGTACGGCGAGAGCCCACCATTTCAGCCGCCCCATTAATGACCACTTGTGGCGTGTAAACACCATTGAGCTTAAAATAAGAGCCGTATTGATATTGCCTTGCATCAAATTCGGGTTGGCTAAAGGGATCTTTCCAACCCAATCGATTCCAATAAGTCACATGAAATGAGAGTGCCATCACGTTATCCTGCCCAGCAAGACCCCTCAGTATATCATCCGCGGGAGGGCAACTTGAGCAGCCTTCGGAGGTAAAAAGTTCCACAACTTTAAAACTGGTAGCTGTAGAAGTGGAGGAAGGAACCCCTATTTTATCACTATTTCCCATAAAATAGCGGTCTTTAACAATCCCGAAAAGGCTACCTATTAAAACGATTAAAACTATTGATTTTGACATTGCATGATATTTTTAATTAAAATTCAAATTTAACATGCGTACGTCACGTATTTATCACGGTTTTTCTAAAACGAGCAACCAAATATCCACTATATTTACAACCATAATAATTTTAATATGATAATTGAAAGCAATTTAATAGATATCCGCCAAAAAGCCATTTACCCTGTCCGCATCAGTATTCAAAATGGTAAAATAAAAAATATTGAAAAAGTAGATAAAGCCGTCGAAAATTATATCCTCCCAGGCTTTATTGATGCCCACGTGCATATCGAAAGCTCCATGCTTGTGCCCACGGAATTTGCAAAAACTGCTGTGATTCATGGTACAATCGGCACTGTAAGTGACCCACACGAAATTGCTAATGTGCTGGGCAAATCAGGTGTTTATTATATGATTGAAAACGGTAAAAAAGTACCGTTTAAGTTCAATTTTGGGGCACCTTCCTGTGTGCCCGCTACTACTTTTGAAACTGCAGGGGCAGTTCTTGACGCTGCGGACATTGATGAATTGCTTTCACTCAACGAAGTGAAATATTTGGCAGAGATGATGAATTGGCCAGGTGTCATTTTTGATGACCCCTCAGTATCGAGCATACTGGAAGTGGCTCAAAAGCATCAAAAGCCAATAGATGGTCACGCACCGGGTTTGATGGGCGAGCAAGCAATGAAATACATGTCAAAAGGTATCAGCACCGATCATGAGTGTTATATGCTTGAAGAGGCGCGTTTTAAGCTACAAAACGGAATGAAAGTCATCATCAGAGAAGGCAGTGCTGCTAAAAATTTCAATACTTTAGAGCCTCTTATTGGTGAATTTTACGATAAAATGATGTTCTGCTCCGATGATAAACACCCCGACGATTTAATCATTGGGCATATCAATTTACTTGTAAAACGGGCTTTAGTTAAAGGAAATGGCCTATTCAAAGTCCTTCAAATGGCTTGTATCAATCCCGTGGAACATTATAATTTGGAGGTGGGAACACTTCAAAAAGGGGATTTTGCCGATTTTATTATGGTTGACTCGATTGAGGATTTTAATATTTTAAAAACATTCATTAATGGAGAATTGGTCGCTGAACATGGAAACAGTTTTATCCACACCGAGCAAGCCGAAGTTGTGAACAACTTTAATATTTCACATAAAACGCCTTCTGATTTTGAAATTTTATTAAAAAAAGACAGCGTAAATATCATAGAAGTCCTTGATGGTCAATTGATTACGAATAAAATCGAAAGTAAAATAAGTATTAAAAATGGGATGGCTACCCCCTCAGTATCCAACGATATTTTAAAGATAGTCGTCGTCAACCGCTATTTTGATGCGCCTGTGGCAGTGGCTTTTATTAAAAATTTTGGTTTAAAACGCGGCGCGATAGCTTCCTCTGTGGCACATGATTCCCATAATATTATTGCAGTGGGGGTAGATGATAATGCTATATGCAAAGCTGTCAATCTTTTAATAGACAATAAAGGGGGACTATGTGCAGTAAATGATAGTCAAGAGGAGGTCTTACCCTTACCTGTGGCTGGCTTGATGAGTACAGAATCCTGTGAAAAAGTGGCGGGAAAATATACCCGCTTGGTAAATATGTCACGCGCTATGGGCAGTACTTTAACGTCGCCGTATATGTCGCTTTCATTTATGGCTTTACTGGTTATTCCGCGCCTCAAGCTGAGTGATAAAGGTTTATTTGATGGTGAAAAATTTGAATTTTGCCCCGTTGAAATATAGGTACCAACAGAGTAAACTACTAATACAGAGGGTGTGTTTTCATGGATTGAAAACACACCCTCTGTATTAGACCCGTGCCACCGCTTTGAGCGGTGACACGGATATGCTATCTTCCAAACTCACTCATCCAAGCCAAAACACCGCCTTCAACATTGCGAACATTCTTGAAGCCATTTTGCAATAAAAAGTTTTTAGCTTGACCCGAACGGGCGCCGCTTCGGCAATGCACGATTATCTCGTCTTCTTTGTGGCCAATGAGGTCATGCAAAGAATTGGGAATGTTGCCCAACGGAATCAAAGTAGCACCGAGGTTGAAATCTTGATATTCGTAAGGCTCGCGCACGTCTATGAAGACGAAAGATTTGTCACCCGCATCCAGTCTTTTTTTGAGTTCTTGTACAGTTATATCCATAATATGAATTATTTTAATTTTATTTATTAACCACAAATTTATGATTAAATATCAAATTGTTCTTAATATCTCTAATTTTTAAAAAATACAATCCTGAGCCTAACTCGTTGATTATCATTTCGTTACCCCTCAGTATTTGAGTCTTTTGCAGTTGCCCCGCTACGTTAAAAACGCTGATTTCGTAATCTTCACCTACTCCTTTTTTAAGGTCAAAAAACAAACGGTCGCTGGCAGGATTGGGTGAAATAGTCATTACTTCCGTCAGCGGAATATCGTTCACTTTTAAGGTACTGCTATTCCTAACAGGTTGACTACCCAATATTGGGCGCATCATTAAGGCGCCAATTATGGGTTGTGAAACGCTCAATTGTGACCAAGAACCATTCAGAAACTGATACAGGTATTGTGTCTTATCAATATTATTTCTATCCAATCCGATAGGAATTTTCACGTCCCCAACGTTTTGGTAGCCCACATAAAAATCACCTGTTGGGATAGGAATGGCTTTTCCTGTAACAGTATCTATTGTCCTGTAGCTCGTAAAACCTTGAAGCGTATCCGCTAAGGTGGTTAAATAAAATGGTTTTACTCCTTTTAATTCAAAAATCGGGTTTGTTTTCAAAGAGTCTTTCCACACTTTTATGTTGAAAGCGGCATCTTTTGGCGCATTACCATTGATGTGTGGAAAAAAGAACATCACCCCTCTGAGCGAATCGGCCACATTGGCTTTGTAACGCATTGCTATTTGCATACCGTTGCCCGTAGCCGTGAATTGCATTTCAGCCGAACCATCGTCATAGGCGTAATAATTATTAAAAACAGTGGTACTGGACACTATATCGTTGCGCACTGCTGCCTTTTTCAAATCTTTTCCTTCTTGTCCTTCGATAGTAAGGCTGTATTCAGAAATAACATTCACCTTTTCAGTGGTAGCTGGAATAGTAGCCAGTTGTTGTTTCAAAGATGATGGAAAGAGCTTATTAACTGACGTGAAGAAAATGCTCGGCGGAATATTCAAAGCATCACCAATCGTCAAGTTATTGACCGCTTGCACGCCCGTTGAAGTAGTCACTTTTAAATTGGTATTCGTGATATTGCGTATGATTCCGAAATGATTATAGACCTTGGCATTAAATGAATCCCTTACCTCAGCCGCCAATTGTGGTTGGGCTTGTTTCCAAGGCATGGAAGTGTAGCGTTTCAAAAGTGGTTTAGGCGTTTCAACAAAAGCCAAATCATCTAAACTTCTATTGGTAACCAAACGATTAGGGGCAATTTTCACAAAATCCAAATGCCAATATTCATATGCACCTCCTGCTCTACCAATAAAGAAAAAGCGGAATTGAAATTTACCATAAAGGTATTTTGTTTCATTGATGGGAACCGTAAAATAAGTATGTGGCAACTCTACATTTAATGGATTTTTCTTTAACGTACTATCTGGAATACTTTTAAAACCTCTCACATAAGTCCATTTTCCAGATACATCTCTAAACTCTAAAACCATTGAATCCGCTTCCGAAGGCGCATATCCCAAACCTTTAGGCTGTAAAAAAAAGGACATTAGGATATTGTCATTGACCGTCAAATTGCGCTTTACCCCATCCGTTCCCACAAAATCTTTGAGATTGATATAATTTGACGTTAAAAAATCGGCGGTATCTGTTTCACCCACATTGCCATAAGGGCGACCTTTAGCGTCAATGGCATCAAAAGTGGCCACTCCTACTGAGGGGGGATTATTACTCATGGCGTTATTAACATACACATTGTTATCCAACCACAAATCTGGGTCAGGATAAGGACCCGCATAAGAAAAATCATCAACAAAAGGAAGATTGAGAGAATCGGGTGCAACCCTCAACTGAGGCGTCAGTTTGTACACGCTTAAAACATAATTATTTAACAAAGGAGATATTTCAAATCCTCCTGTTTGAGCTTGTGCCAAGGAAAGCGATAGTGTGATGAACAAAAAAGAGTATAAAAGCTTCATGGATATCGGAACATTGAAAAATTAGTAATGAGTTTTATGCTATGGTAATTAGTTTGGCAAAATAGCCGCCTAACTACAAGGAACATTACGGGTGGTAATGTTCCTTAAAAACGGTTTTAAATTGATTATGTTGCTTTATAATATAATGTCTCCCTTACTCATCTGGTTTCAAATTCAATTTCATGGCTAAATCTTTCACCAGTGGATTGACATCCATCATCATTTTTAATTTTTCACGCGGCGTCAAGTAGCGTTTTACTACCGTTGCTGTTTTTAACTCTTGGGGAGTTAAAGATTCATCTAATTTTGCCTCAAGCGTTAAGCGGTACTCATTTAAATCAAAACGTAAAAAATCAGGTAAACCCATTTCGGATTGTATAAAACCGATGGCTAAATCGGTTCCAACCCGAGCCGTTACTTTCGTTTCTTCCAAATCCAATTGAGCATTCATTAATGCCATTTTAGTAGAAGGAGATTCACGGGTTTCGGCGTATTTTTTCCAACTTTCCAAAAGGTTTTCATAAGATAGTTTAGAAACGGTTTGGGATAAAATAGCTTCTTCTTCTTCTATCATTTGGGCGATAGATTCAAGCGAGCCTATTTTATGCATAGAAACCATACTGGCTGGAACAGTATTTTTTTTGGACGAAGTAGCAGGCCCCGGCTGCGTGTCAGCTTCATTTGCACTTTCCACGGGCTCCTCAGCTGCCGGAATTGGGCTTTTATCGGTTTTATACTGAGGGGGTGCATCTTCGGTGACTATTGATGGATTCGAGTTTTTTTGAGGCTGCGAATTGGACGGAATGTTCACAACATCAGTTTTTTTTTCCACAGATGTCACCTCGCGCGTACCTTGTGGCATGGAAGCCAATTCAACTGCTTGGCTGATATAAGCCGTTTTTATCAAAGCCATTTCAATATGCAAGCGTTTATTGCGGGCATGTCTGAAATTTATATCACAGTCATTTAATAGGTTTAATCCCGTTAAAATAAAAGAAGTGGATGCAATCACCGCCTGTTGATGATACCTTTTTTTCAAATTATCACCTACCTCCAAAAGCTGCAAAGTTGCGGCATCTTTACACACTAAAATGCTTCTAAAATGCTCCGCTAAGCCATTCACAAAAATATCACCTTCAAACCCTTTGCGCATAATATCATCAAAAATCATTAGGGCTTGGCTCACATCTTCCGCCAAAAGGGCATCTGTCATTTTGAAATAATAATCGTAATCCAAGACATTCAGATTATCAATCACATCCGTGTAACGCAGGTTTTTACCGTCACTTCCACTAACAATCCTATCGAATATAGACAATGCATCACGCAAGGCACCGTCCGCTTTTTGAGCGATAATATGCAAAGCATCGGGTTCGGCAATTAACCCCTCAGTATCACATATTTTTTGGAGGTGTGCAACTATATCAGGAATTTGTATTCTTCTAAAGTCAAAGATTTGACAGCGCGAAAGAATAGTAGGGATAATTTTATGTTTCTCAGTGGTAGCTAATATAAAAATAGCATACGGTGGGGGCTCTTCAAGCGTTTTAAGAAAAGCATTGAAAGCCGCTTGCGAAAGCATGTGTACCTCATCAATGATGAATACTTTATATTTGCCTTGTTGAGGTGGAAAACGGACTTGAGTGACTAATTCGCGAATATGGTCAACTGAATTATTTGAAGCCGCATCCAACTCGACGATATTGAAAGATGCACTTTGGTCAAATGCTCGACAGGATTCGCAATTGCCGCAGGCTTCGAAATCAGGTGTGCGGTCGGTACAATTGAGTATCTTCGCCAATATTCGGGCATTTGTTGTTTTACCGACGCCACGAGGTCCGCAAAAAAGAAATGCGTGCGCAATGTGCTCTGTTTTCAAAGCATTTTTTAGCGTCTGTGAAACATGCGCTTGACCTACTACATCTGCGAAACGCTGAGGACGGTATTTACGTGCCGATACAACAAATTGACTCATGCCTGCAAAGGTAAAAATTTTCTGATGTCATAAAAAAGATTTTTTTCCACAATATGACTTTATCGGAATACTTATTGATTATTCATATTTATAGATGATTGATAACCAATATTTTAAATCCAAAATTATTGTTAAAAAATTCTACATTTTGTTGATTATTTTTAAATAAAATGTTGATTTCATAGCTTTTTAAAAAGTATTTGACATGAAACTACTTTACATCACATGTTGAGGAAACTTCAAAAGTTTACCTAACGTGAAGTCCATCAAAAGTTATAAAAGATTTAAAACCTCGATTGTATATAATGAAAATAGGAAAAATGCGTCTTTAGCTATAATGGAAATGTTCAATAAAATTCTCCCATTCGCTTTCATGGCGGATATAGTACAATGGTTGGCTTTCGGGCTCAATATTATGTACGTCATTTTGGCATCTCGTGGCAATACATGGTGCTGGGTATGGGGATTTTTTGGAACTATTTTCCAGTTTATCGTCTGCGTTGATGCCGATTTAATGTCCGACGCTACACTCCAAATTTATTACTCTTTCTCGGCTATCTATGGCTGGTTCAGCTGGCATAAAAAAGAAGGTGACAATGATACTATTCCAGTGACTTCATTACCCCTCAGTAATCATCTTAAAATTGTGCTTTTAGGTGTGTTATTGGCCATTCCGTTGGGCTTATATTGGCATAAAGCAGCGTTTAGGTACGAAGATGCCACTCTCACTGCGTTTAGCATCCTCACCACATTTTTAACCGCTCGAAAAATATTGGAGAGTTGGTTATATTGGATTGTAATTGATTTATCCTACGCCATTATTTATTTTGAAAGAGATAAATATTTATTGACTATTTTATCTATTGTCTATTTTATCTTCTCCATTCGAGGTTATATCAATTGGCGAAAAGAGACCCTCGTATTATCTTAATCCAAAAATCTCATCCCTTGTTATATGCTTTTCGTCAATAAAGTGCATACACCTACTTGCATTTCACTATTTTTATTATTATATTTGTAAAAGTCAATTGACTCCGAATAACAGCCAAGCCATTTCAAAAAAACTCTAAAATTGGTTGACATATTATGCATCCAAACAGTTTAAACAACAGACATAAAACTATTTATAAACTTCTTAAAGTTTCTAATAGTTTAGAGTATGATATTCAACACATGCTCAAGCCTTATAAGTTCACAATTGCCCAATACAGCATACTCAGAGCATTGAGAAATCACCACCCGCTTCCCGTCAATGTAATGGCATTGCGACAAGAAATGATTGATAAAATGAGTGATGTCACTCGTTTAATCAATCGTTTAGCCGACAGAAACCTCATTGTCAAAAAAATAAGTCCCGATGATAAAAGAGTATCAGAAGTATTTATCAGTGAAAAAGGCTTGAAAGATCTTATCCAAGTGGAAAAAGACTTAGAAGATGTCAATTTTTTAAAACATATAGACATTGAAAAGCTTGACTCGCTTAACAATATACTCGACGAAATTCTTTTGAAAAGAGCGGAGGACTGAGCTTGAGTAATGTAATTGGGCTTAATTAACCGCCAGTTTGTGTCAATCTTATGTCAATAAAGATAAAACAGCTTAGTAGAATGCTTCAAGAACGTACTTTTGTTATTTAAAATTCAAATAACAAATTTATGAGTAAAATAATTATAGCATTGGGCATTATTGCCTGTTTTTCTGTTTTCAATCTATCTGCTCAAGACGCTCAAGCCCCTAAAATTGCTAACGAAAAGCATTTGAAAAATATCCGTCAACTCACTTATGGCGGCAATAATGCTGAAGCTTATTGGAGTTTTAACGGAAAGAACCTTAGTTTCCAGTCCGATAATGCTAAGTGGGGTGTCAGCTGCGACCAAATATTTAATTACTCCATTAAAAAAGGTTTAAAAGATACTACTTATCATCCACCAATGATTTCAACAAGTCATGGGCGCACAACTTGCTCATTTTTTATGCCTGATGGTAAGCACATTTTATACGCCTCTACACATCAAGGCGGTGATAGCTGTCCTGTACCTACACCCACTGATGGTAAAAAATATGTCTGGCCTCTCTTCAAAGATTTTGATATTTATGTCGCTGATTTTCAAGGAAAAATCACCAAACAACTCACTAATACTGAGGGGTATGATGCTGAAGCTACTGTTTCTCCTGATGGTAAAAAAATTGTTTTCACCTCTACCCGTTCGGGCGATTTGGAGCTTTGGATCATGAATATTGATGGCTCTGACCAACGCCAAATTACCACCGAATTGGGATACGATGGTGGTGCATTCTTTTCACCCGATTCCAAAAAGCTCGTTTTTAGAGCCAGCCGACCTAAAACTGAGGAAGACATCAAAGACTATAAAGAGTATCTGGCTAAAGGACTCGTCGCCCCTACCAATATGGAGATATTTACCGTCAATGTAGATGGCTCAGATTTAAAGCAAATTACCCACCTTGGAAAAGCCAATTGGGCACCTTATTTCACACCCAACGGAAAGAAAATACTTTTTTCATCCAATCACCATTCTAAGCGAGGATATGATTTTCAATTGTACATGATTAATACGGATGGTACGGGTTTAGAACAAGTCACCACTGAGAGTATTTTTAACTCATTCCCAATGTTTTCTCCAAACGGTAAAAAGATTGTCTGGTCATCAAATCGCAATAATTGGGGAACGCGGGATACCAATGTGTTCATAGCGGATTGGGTGGATTAGTATATCTCATTTATTGATTAAATATTATGGTCACATTAGGGAGATTTCAGAAATCTCCCTAATGCTCAATCATCGCCTCCTTTTTACCAATAAGCGAAAAAACAATCATCGCCAATATACTGGCTGATAATCCAAAGACAATTGAAGGGTATCTATCATCTTCATTCGGTACGTAATAATTTTGATAGATTTCTGAAATAAGCCAAACGCCCATGCCCCAAATCATGGAATGTAACGCCCCGCGAGCATTCGCTTTTTTCCAATATAATCCAGCAATAAGTGGTACAAATAGAGAAACAAGGCTAATTTCTGAGGATTGGCGCACCAATTCATATATGTTTTTACCTAAAAAAGAGAAAAAAACGGAAGCAACCGTCACACCTACTACCGACAAACGCATTGATACCAAAAGCTGTCGGTCAGTCATATTTTTAAAACGGGCTTTTATGATATTTTCACCGATAACAGTAGCCGGAGCCAAGATTGCCCCACTCGCTGTACTCATTATGGCGGATAATAAGGCGCCAAAAAACATGACTTGAATAAAAAAACTATCGTGGGTCAATACCATTTGAGGAATCAACTGCTCCCTGATTTTATCATCGGGCGAAGTGGCTATTTCAGGCATTAAAAACTTTCCACACAAGGCAATCACTATCGGAATCAAACCCACTGTCAAATACATAAAACCTGATAAATAAGCTCCCCAAACTGCAGACCGTTCATTTTTAGCGGACATAACGCGCATGAAAACGTCTTGCTGTGGCACTGAACCCAAGCCGACAGTTATCCAAGCCGCTATATAGGCAATTATGTCTTTAAAATGGCGTTCGGGTAAAAACTCAAAGGTTTTGGGTTCTGTTTGAGCCATTATTTTTGAAATACCTCCGACTTCTTCTAAAGAACTCAACATCACGAGAACCATACCGACTATAATGATTATCGTTTGAATAAAATCGGTAACCGATACAGCCCACATGCCCCCAATATAAGTGTAAAACATGACCACCGCGGCGCACATCACTACGCCTATCCAAATTGGCAATCCTGTAATAACATTTAAAATAGTCGCCAATGCAATCAATTGAGCACCAATCCAACCCAAATACGAGGGCACCATCATAATAGCTGAAAGTGTCTCGGCAGCATGACTGAATCGTTTTCTAAAATAATCACTGAATGTGTAAAGATTCAATTTATATAAAGGGCGCGCCATGAAAATACCCACAAAAAACAAGCACAAAGCCGCACCAAAAGGGTCTTCAATAATACCCATTATACCTTCATCCAAAAAAGCGGTGGAAGCACCCATCACAGTCTCAGAGCCAAACCATGTAGCAAATAAGCCCGAAGCCACCACTATCATAGGCATTCTTCTACCTGCTACTACGAAATCGTTTGTATTTTTAACAAATTTAGAAGCCCAATAGCCTACCAATACCGTGGCTAATAAGTAAAGCAGAATAAAGACAAGGAGTGCGTTATTATGTTCCAATTCTCAAAAAATTTAAAAATTTGCAAAAGATAAAAGCGGCTAAACACCCCCTCAGTATTTAGCCGCCTCGTAAGTAGGCGTTTAAAAAATAACCTGCCTGCCGGCAGGCAGGTCGACAATTTCTGTCGGGCTTAAAATTATAGAAAGTACGGAGCGCAGCGGAGAATTTTCTATAATTTTGAGAGCCGACTTAAAAAAGAAATTGTCGTTTATTTTAGCCCAACTACTTAAAGCAAATATATGAATATGGAACTTAAATTAACGGTTTATTTATTGATATTTTGGTGATAACTTAATTTTATGCTGCAACATCTATTTCATCAGCATTTTTCATTTTATAGATTTCGTTCTGATGGGCATCCAGCGCCACTTTGGGTAAGGTAAAAAAGAAGGTAGTGCCTTCATCTTTTACCGACTCAAACCAAATATTACCTTCATAATACTCAATAACCCGTTTGCAGAA
The DNA here is from genome assembly GCA_031424515.1 of Saprospiraceae bacterium. GTDB lineage: Bacteria > Bacteroidota > Bacteroidia > Chitinophagales > Saprospiraceae > JAAFJT01. The sequence goes on along the minus strand of JANPHO010000747.1, from coordinate 9,467 downwards.
TGCCAATCCAATACCTGTGCCTTCGTACTGGTCGCTTGTGTGCAAACGGCGGAACATTCTGAAAATTTCCTCTTGATACTGAGGGGGTATGCCAATGCCATTATCTTTTACAAAAAATATATCTTCTTCATTTTGTTTTTTCCAACCTATTTCAATAATAGGATTTTCTGATTCGTTGTATTTGATGCCATTCAAAATCAGGTTCTGCCAAATCAAAACAATCAAAGAGGTATGCGCTTTGATAGTGGGCATCACGTCGATATTCATAGAGACATTTCTCTCACCCAAATAGTTATTATTATTGTTGAGTATTTGGAGAACAATATCATTGAGATCCAGCGTTTCAGGCCTCCCAATATTTTTATCCATTCTTGAATAGTTCAATAAATCCTCAATCAATTGAGATGATTGTTTTACACCCGATAAAATGAATTGAACATATTCCTGATCTTTATCATCAAATTTATCCTTGTTTCTCCTCACTAATATTTGGGCAAAAGAGTTGATATTGCGAAGAGGGGCTCTCAAATCATGCGATACTATCGAGGCGAACTCTTGCAATTCTCTATTATTCTTAATAAGCTTTTCTTCCTTAATTTTTTCCCTCATCAGGGACATATCAAACTCCTTTTTAAGCTCATCTACAACCCGCTTGAGCTCATCATTATGCTTATTGATGTTATCTTGTTTTTCATTCAAAACTTTAATAAAAAGTGCTTGAGCCTCCTCTTTTTTATTAGACAATAACTGAAGCAATCTCGTAAAAGCAATGGTTATTAAAACTGCCTGCAATATGATAGCAATATACGAAAATACAATAGAATGAAAATGAGCAGGTATCCAACCAAGATTTGCCAAATTATATAATATTAATCCTATAGGATGGAGGCACCATCCTATAGTGTAATACATAGCCGTTTTATGCCCCAAAAAGTATGCTCTGATTGACAAATAAATGCTATAAACAAGTATGGGTACTCCAGTTGTTTGAAGCATTAAAATAGCTATTTCCGTATTAAAAAGGGCATAAAATAAATTGGCAACGTAGAAAACTAAAATGATTTGCATAATCCTAAAATGATTAGGCAAAAGTTTTTTTATTTTAAGGAAAGAAAGCGTAAAGAGCACCGTCGTGATCTGTGGCAGAAACCGCAATAAAATGCTAAACGAATTATACTGAGGGGTGTTGTAGAAAAGTATTTCGTGGATTTTACCGTTGTAAATAGCCATCGATCCCACCATGCTAATCAAATAAAGCATGAAAAAGATGTATTTATTCAGTTTTACAAAGAAATAGACATATAATCCAATGAAAATAACAAAAAGAACCACGCCTAAAAACAAGCCCCACGCTGTATTTTGCTTTGAATAGCAATGCCAGAATGCCTGTTCTGTACCAATACTCACAAAAAAATTGACCGGCACTTTGGTAACTAAGCGGGCATAATATGTTTGGGGCGTATCTTTTTTACCAAAAAGTTCTATATTTTGAGAAAAATGTTGAATACCTCTTTCTGAATATTTAAATGCAAGACCTGTTTGGGCTATATGAAGTTCTTTTTTATCATCAAGCGTGTACAGAACAATTGAATCCGCTAAAGAAGGGTTGAAATCAATGAACGCCCGTTGACCAGTGCTGTTATTGACCGTAAATTTTAACCAGAGCTTACACGACCCATTGCTTCCAATGGAATATTTATCCGTTTGTTCAAATGTTATAGCGGATTGATTACTTAAAATATCTTCAATACGAATATCATTATTCTTATCTACTGACGATAGCATTTCCTTTCCGATATAGACGATACCCTCCTTTGGAATATTGACTATTGTCTGTGCTTTTACCAATATTACCTGAGTAATGATGATGCAAAAGGTGAACAATATTTTTTTCATGCGCAACTTTGGGAAATTATAAATTTTAGTAGCTCTCTCTTATTTGATTATTAAGATTAGAGAATTACTTTTACGAAAAATAAGCAAACCAGATTTATTGTATATTTTAACTTTCTCAATCATCTGACTCACTCAAAGGTGTTTATTAAAAAGGATACTATACAAAATTCGTGACAAACTGCAACCGAAAGAGAACCTTTAGTAACATTTGAAGAATTTGACCGTAATTTTTGAAGTTTAAAATTAAAATATAATAAAAACGATAGCCTGATAATTATGCCCGAACGCCTTCATCTTATCGAAGATATTGCCCTCCTAAAGTTGTATCGCACATCTCAGAATGTGCAATACATAGGCGAGCTATACAGGCGATATGCGCACTTGATTTTGGGCGTTTGTATGAAATATTTAAAAAACAGGGAAGATAGTGAGGATGCCGTTATGGAAATTTTCGAAAAATTGCATCTTGATTTAAAGAAGAATGAAGTAGAACATCCAAAATCGTGGTTATACATGGTGGCGCGGAATCATTGCCTGATGCGTCTGCGAAAAGCAGGCTTACCGGTGGAGTATCCCGAAGAGTTGCCGCATACCCCTCAGTATAACGACGAAAATGAGGACTTTGAGGATAAAGAAAAGCTGATTCAAACACTTGAAACAAGCGTTAATCTTCTTAAAAATGAACAAAGGCTCTGTATCGAGTTCTTTTATTTAAAAGATAAGTCGTATAAGGATATTGTAAAAGAAACGGGTTTTACGCTCAATGAAATAAAATCACACGTTCAAAATGGCAAAGCGAATTTGAAAAAAATGATGTTGAAATAATGAAACAAATTGTCCCTAATGATAAATGCCTAACGCAAGACCAAATCCTGCGTTATCTACGAGATGAATGTCAAGCCTCCGAGATAAAGGCTATAGACAAGCACCTCACGCATTGCCCATTGTGCAGCGATGCCGTTGAAGGCGCTATGATGATGGATGATAAATCATTAGAAAGTTCATTTGCCCACGTAGAGGCTTTTATTTCAGAAAAAACCAACGAAATCCTTTTAAATAAAACACCTTTAAAAATAGTCCGTACACCTATCCGATATTTACGCACCGCGCTCATGGCTGCTGCGTCGGTGGCTGTATTAGCTGCTGCAAGCATTTGGCTCTTCACCAAACCACTTGACAGTGCCTCTGATACCGATTCAAAAATAGCCGCAGCCCCCACTGAAAGTATCCAAGCCGCTGATTCCGCTTATTTTACTCAAACGCCAAATGTTATTGAAGAAAAAGCTGCGGATGCAAAACCCAATCAAAAATCAGAAAAAGACATTTCTAAAAGTAGTGAATCTTTAGCAACTACCACAAATGAACCTGCTAAACCAATAGAACCCAGCAATGCACCCATAAAGGATGATATCGCTCAAGCCTCAGAACCAGCACCCACCACAAAATCAAAGGAAATGGCGGATAAAATGGTGATGAGTAGCCAGGCTGATGCTGAAAAAGCAATAACTAAAAGAGAAGAAGTGCAAGCCAAACAAGAGACTTATAAGGCTCAAAAAATGGAACAGGCCGCTGCCCCAAAAGCTGCCAAATCGATGAGTAAAGCAAAAGCCAATAATTCTGGTGAAGTGGATAACCAAACCCTCAATAAAGGTATCAGTTACTTCCAAGCCAAGGATTATGATAATGCCATCGCTACTTTTAATAGCATTTTAGCTCAAAAAACTGAAGGAGATTTGTACGAAAAAGCCCTTTGGTATTCAGCCAATGTCTATTTTCAAAATAAAAATAAAGCTGCTTCAAAAGCTCTTTATCAACGCATTGCTAAAGAAAAAGGCACTTTTGCTACCCAAGCTCAAGCTATTTTGAAAAATTGGAAGGATTGAGTTATAAATCGACTATAAAAAAGGATAACAGCTATCAAAAAAAACATTAAAATATAAAAAGTGAATACACTAATAGAAAAAATTAAAGTCATTTATCTCCCTTTTTTAATAATATTTGTTGGCTTTGTTAGTCTTTATACCTTTTTACATTGGTTCTTGATAATAGACAAAGAACTGATAGCACTTAAAGAAGATACCTTAAAATTTTGGCTACCTTTTGCACTGCCTTTTATCCCAATTTATATATGGTTGCGACCAAGAGTAAATCTGTTAATCTTTAAAAAAGATGATTATTATTATTTGTATCAATTTTTAGCTTTAGGGTCAATTTGTGTTACAACAATGATAACCCAAGAGTATTTAATTGTTGCTACGGGTAAATTAACCGAATTAGATAACATATCAGAAATTAATAAGAAAGAAATTACAAAGTATTACACCTTAAAAAATTTCCATTTAGATAAGAAAAGCGCTGTACCATACGGAACATACGAAGTAAGTGGAAAACATCGTGAGCAATTAAATTTTCATGTCTATTGTATTGTTCCAATTTTTCCAGATACTTTAAACTCGCCACAATTTACTTGTTTGGCTTGGCTTGGTGCAAAAAAAACTAAAACTGTATCTAATAAGCTGGATGAAAGTCAAAAAAAAGTTATCTACGACGAATTTTATAAAAACACCTGGGACTCGTTTAATAAAGAAGACTTATCTCAATTTACCTATCTTGAGAACTTAGGTAACGCTAACGATATAGATGATTTTGAAGCAGCAATTGAGCGATCTCCAGCATATAAAGAAACGGATATTATAGTTTTAAAGGCTATCAATCAGCCTTTTGAAGCCAGATACGGAGATAAATTTAAGTGGATTTTCCTATCTTTTGGTATTGGTAGTTTCATTTGGTTAATCCTCCTTTTTTTTCCAGCAATTAATATTTCAAAACTACGAGCTTATAAAGAAGGTAAATTACCGTCCGAGAAGAGCGATTTGGTAGAAATTTTAGAATTTTTGATACCTAAAAATGACTTTTTTATAACGCCTATTATCATAAATATCAATATTCTGATATATCTCATAATGACAATTTATGGTCTTGGATTTATATCTTTTCAAGGATATGATTTACTCACTTGGGGTGCAAATTTTAGACCATCAGTTTTAAAAGGGGAATGGTGGAGACTTGTAACAAGTGTATTCCTACACGGAGGCATTATGCACATTTTAGCCAATATGTATGGTTTAGTTTTCGTTGGAATATTTTTAGAACCCGCTTTAGGGCGTACAAAATATTTTATTGTATATATATTAACAGGAATTATAGCGAGTTTATCGAGTATCTGGTGGTACAAAGCAACGGTTAGTGTAGGAGCATCAGGGGCAATATTTGGGCTTTACGGCGTATTCTTGGCATTGCTTTTAACAAATTTTTTCTCTAAAGACATAAAAGTAAGTTTTTTAATTAGTACAAGCATATTCATTGGTTTTAACTTAGTAATGGGGCTTACAGGGGGAATCGACAACGCAGCGCACATAGGTGGGCTTTTAAGCGGTTTTATAATGGGATTTTTGCTATATCCTTTCTTAAAAAAGTAACCAAGATACTAAAAAATGAGAATCAGCAATTCCAACATTCATAAACCCTTAAAATCACTTCTTCATCACCCTCGCCACGGGATAAACCCGATACCACGGCTCAAAATAATCCGTATTTTTATACACAAAATCCAATTGTGCTTCGGCAGATGCGGCGAATTTCGGGTCAGATGCCCTTTTTTCTTCTAATTTTTTCTTTAAATCAGGGTTCTTTTTTAAAATTTCGGCAGCCACATCTTCAAAAACATAGCTTGAATATCCCTCTTTTTGATTTAAAATTCCATCAAAAAAGTTCCATGCAAAGAAAGAATCCGCCCCTTGTGGTTCAAGCGTTTCGATGATGTAACGCGCCGTGGGTTGTTGCGTCGAAATTTTAAAATCTCCTTTATAATATTGTCTTTTCAATGTCCGTTTTTCCAGTTTCACCTCTCTATTTTGGTGATGCCCTTCGTACGGGTTAGGGCTTGATTTATAATCAGTTATGTAGTAAAATTCAGCTTCCAAAAGCGTGTCTTTACTGAGGAGTATCATTTTCACCCCGTTCCATTTCAGCCTATCAATGACTGCACTATATGCCTTTGGGACTATATAAAACGCTGGTTTTTCCACCGATACTGAGGGGGTAAAATGGGGCAAATACGGCAACGTTTTTTCATAAGGTTTTGACCTATCATAATACAAACGCGGTAAACTACTCACCTCACTCGGCTTATACCCCGCTTCAAAACCTTTAAATTGAATCGTCTCTTTGCGGGACGTATCTAATTTCCAATTAATATCAAATTGGGTTTTATTTTCAACGTCATTTATGGCTTTTAATTGAGCATCCACGATTTTACGATAATCATCGTGCATGATTTTTATCATACAATCCATCAAAGCGTAAGTAGCCCGCACACGGCTCGGAAAAGGCTTGAGCATGTGCGTTTCGGGCATGAATCCGATTGAATTATGCAAAGCAGCGTAACCCGTTGAGTAGCGCGGCATATCGGGAAATGCGACCAAACCACCCTCCACTTTTTCTTCAAAATTGACATAAGGGCTCATTTCCCAATCCCTTGATTTCATATCTTTAAAAAGGCGAGGCAATAAGCTATTTTGTTGATAATCAGACAAATATGTATTTAATTTATCTTTTTGCGTAGCAATTAAAGTCATTGTATATTGATAATCCGCTCCGTTGGAAGTATGATTATCCATAAAAATATGCGGCATCCATTGACTGAAAATGGTATTAAAAGTCTGAGCATTTTTAGTATCCGCTTTGATAAAATCTCGATTCAAATCCAAATTTTTACTATTCCCCCTAAAACCATAATCATCAGGCCCATTCTGATTGACTCTACTCAATCTACCCCGATTCAAAACGCCATCAATATTGTAAAATGGGATAAAAACAAGCACAATATTTTTCATAAAACGCTGATTATCAGTATTTTTCAAATAATCTCTCACAAGCATCATCGTAGCGTCCACGCCCTCAGGCTCACCTGGGTGAATGGCATTATTCACAAAAAAGATGACTTTTTGCCTTTGTCGAGCCAATTGTGGCGTAAAACTGCCATCAAAGGACACCACGCCCACGTGAAGCGGATAACCTGCATCGGTCATCCCAACCTCACTCAATTTCAGCCATTTCGGGTATTTCTGAGCTAAGGTTTTATAAAACGCTACCCCCTCAGTATAAGTAGCCGAATGGTCGTTATTTTTTTCAAAAGGCGTCCGTAAGTCCTGACTTTTTAATTGAAAAAATAAGGATGAAATAAGGCATAGGAGGAGTGAATATTTTTTCAAGCGCATAATATTTGTTTTAAAAATGGCAATTAGAGTAAAGAGTATTTAGTAGTGAGTATTTAGCTGCAATTCCGCATTCGGCACGAATAATAAAATTTTGAGGCTCGGCAGTGGTTTAGTAAACCTCTTAATGAACCTTACTAATGAAGTCTGCAAAATAGTTAAAAAACCTTTTAAAAAATAAAAACCATGCTGTCATTTAGTCGACAGCATGGTTTTATAGATATACGGTTTTAAAACCGCGCTTAGAGTCTATTTAAAAGAATTTTATAGACAATTCAATCAATTTTTCTTTAAAATTATTGTACGGTGGCACCAGTAATTCCAATACACTCGGCAGATGTTGACGATAAACGCCTCGTGCATTTGAAAACTCTTGGAAGCCATAAAAACCGTGTGCTTTACCGATTCCACTATTATTCGAGCCACCAAAAGGCAGATTGGTATTAAAAAAGTGAATATCGTTGTTATTGATGCAAGAGCCGCCCGCACGCGTATTTTTCATGATATAATCAATGTTTTTATTGCTGCTGCTATAAATGTAAAGTGCCAAAGGCTTTTCTTTATCATTGATTATTTTCAGTGCATCGTCAATATTTCTATACGTCAGAATAGGTAAAACGGGTCCAAAAATTTCATTTTCCATCAAAGCTGAATCCGTTGGCACATCACCTACTAAAGTCGGCTCGATGTAACTATCATTTTCGACACTCTTGCCCCCCCTCAGTACTTTAGCCCCTTTTGACACCGAATCTTGAATATAACCCACCACCCGAGCCGTGTGTTTTTCATTCACCATGTGCGTGTATGCGGGTGATTCGGCAGCGTTATTTCCAAAGAAATCATTCAGCGTTTTATTCACCGCTTCCACAAAAGCATCTTTTTTACTTTCATGCACGAGCACATAATCGGGTGCAATGCATATCTGACCACTATTTAAAAATTTGCCCCACGCAATGCGCTTAGCTGCGGTAGCGATATTAGCCGTTTCATCCACAATTGTAGGTGATTTACCACCTAATTCGAGTGTAACAGAAGTCAGATTTTTAGCCGCCGCCGCCATTACCACTTTACCAATTGCCGGCGAACCAGTGAAGAATATATGATTGAAAGGCAATTCTAAAAGCTTCGTTGAGGTTTCAACACCGCCTTCCACCAAAGCTATTTCATTTTCATTAAAAAGGCTTTTAATGATTTTATTCATCACGCCAGAAGTTTGAGGCGTGAATTCAGAGGGTTTTATAATTACCGTATTACCCGCTGCCATTGCCGAAACAAGGGGACCAAAAGTGAGATTTATGGGGAAGTTCCAAGGAGAAATAATCAAACACACGCCTTTGGGCTCGTGTAGCACGTACGACGATGAGCCCATGAGCGCCAATGGTGTATCCACGGATTGTCTATTCATCCAACCTCTAATATCCCTCAAAGCATGTTTTATCTCACTGGTAACGGGATAAATTTCGGATAAATCTACCTCAGCGGAGCTTTTTCCAAAGTCGGCTTTCATGGCATCTCTCAGCTCTTGTCGAAATGTAACTTCAACCGCTTTCTTCAATGCCTTTAATTTATCCTTTCTTTCTGAAACGGTCGTATTGGCTACGGCATATTGATTGGCTTTTTGCGCTTCAAAAATTTTCACTATATTTTGAGTGCTAACGGTATCTTGAACTATATTCATTTTTTTTATTTAAAAAATAATGGAAAATACTCTTTCGATATTTAATATTCAATATTCAATGGGCTACACCCATTGCTAATATATTACGCTCTTTCAGAGCTTTTAGATTTCAAAAGTGTTTTTTGATTAAGTGCTTTTAGAACTTCCACAGGGTTTTAAACCCTGTGGAAGTTCGTATTAAATAATTTTATCTCCTCACCTATACTTTATTAAAATACACTGCAAACGCTCCATCAAACTAAAACAATACTGAGGGGGTCGCCGTTATTTCCTCAATTCCTTTTTCAATATTTTACCCGTTGCGCTCATAGGTAGAGCATTCAAAAATTCGATATGCCGTGGGTATTTATAAGCAGCAATATTCTCTTTTGTCCAAACCATCAAAATTTCTTCGGTTATGGAATGACCTTCTTTTAATACCACATACGCTTTGATTTCTTCACCCATTTCCTCGTGTGGAATGCCTATAACAGCTACTAAAGATACAGATTCATGTTTCATCATCGTTTCTTCTACCTCGCGTGGGTACACATTCAAGCCGCCTCTGATAATCATATCCTTAGTCCTATCCACGATATAGAAAAACCCATCTTCATCTTTCACGGCAATATCTCCTG
>JANPHO010000746.1:0-6181 GCA_031424515.1 Saprospiraceae bacterium | reverse complement strand
AATTTGCTCTTGAAAAAAAATATTTAATAATTTTTTATATAAAATATAAAATTGCTATGTTAGATTAATAGCCGTTATTTTGATTAGTTTTTGTGTTATTAATTTTGAGTAAGCTGCTTAAGGTTCTGATTAAGCAGCTTTTTTCAAAAAAATGAGCCAAAATATTAAATGTTAGAACAACATATTTTACATTTGTATTCCTTTAATAAATATGAATCATATGTAAGACCTTTTAGTGCTTTGCACTTTCTGGTCTTTTTTTATCGTCTTCAATAATCTGAATTTAAGTTAATTGAACTGGTTTGATAGATTTGTATGCAAATTTGGTAGCTCTTCTTTCTACAGATTCATTATACAACCTCGGATTCTTTTTTTTACTTAAGTACAGTTAACGAAATCGATACATCGTCCCGAAATCGCTTGACACCTATGGCGTAAAAGCCTGAAAATGAGACGAATAGAAAAAATAGGACAAGTTGGTTATCGAGACGGGAACTGGAAGCGACAAGTGGTTGAATATTGGCTATGGTGTGATGAGCCAACCATCGAGGTTTGCAAAATACTGAAAATTAGCCGACCTTTATTGTATTTATTGAACTTAACTGACAGTTTAGATGTAAAATAAGGATAGAATTGCCCATATTAAGACTTCTATTTTTGAACCCATTTTTCATCATTTCTAATTTTGAGTGCTGATATTTTTTCACCAATTAGTGTTCCTAAACGAATACCTTCCTCACAATCCATTCGATAATGTACGCCTATAAAAATACAAGACAAAGCGTTTTCTTCAGCCATAGCTTTGAATGAATTAAAAGAGCGAGGCGTACCAATAAATATTTTACTATTTTCATGGCTATAATCGACCATTGCAAATTTAGGACTTAGTAAATTAGTTAAAACCACGGATGCAGCAGCCCCAAATGACGAATGACCTGATGGATAGGCTGGAAACGGTGGTGTATCATGCAAAGGCCGCCAATTTGCGTCAATATTTCTTTGAATATACGTATCAGGTCTTTCAACATTAAAATAATACTTTTCATGCCACGTTTTAACAGCAGCATCATTCAGGGCGAATCCTAATTTCAAGTAAGTTTCTAAGGCCAATGAAAAGGAAGCCTTTTTTATATCCAATGCTTGATGAGCAATTGAAATCCATCGAGAAGCGGCACAAAATGAAATATTAGGGTAATCATCGCTCCAAAATTCTGCTATCCACCGTTTTTCTTCTGAGACAGGTTTTGAACTTGAATAAACTTCCATCGCTTGAGCAAAAAAAGCAGTATTTTTCTCTTCTGAATATGTAATGGGTGGTTTTGCGGCTATGTCATTAATAGAAACCGAAAATGTTCTGGCAGAACCCCAATAAGGCAATAAAGCAGGCATTGGGCTTGGATTACTGGATTGCCATGAGCCTTTCGTGATTGGTGGTTTATAATTGGGGTGGTAGTTAAATAAAAATGCTTGATGCCCGATTGTATCGGTAGCAGACCATTTGTATACCGCTTCGGCAACATCTACACCATATTTTTTAGAGGCTTCAATCGCTTCAATTGGGTAATTTCTGAACAGATTTTCTTCCCACTTCCCCAATAATTCCTTCTGCTTCTGTTGCATTACATAGGGTGTATGTGGAAAATAATACTTAGAAAGTGTTGAATACGCAGCATTAAGGGCAATTGGAGCTATGAAATTCTGCTTATTTTCCCAAATGGGTAATTTTAAATCTGGATAGATTGGAGCCAGTGACTGAGCATTTTTTAAAGCAGGTAAACTTGCTTCCCAAGCCGCTAAACCCACATAAGCGTACATACGGGCACTCACTGGCGGACGGTAGCCGCTCGAGTATTGCACTAAGTCAAGGAGCATGTTATTCCAGTCTTGAATGACCTCAAAACCTTGCGTATACTGAGGGGGGGTATCTGTTTTTTTATCGGAACAATCTGAATTGAAAAAAGCTATAATCAATATAAAAAAGAACATTTTAAAAGCCTTTTTTAATTGAATTATTGAAGATTTATGTTCTTTTTCAGTTTGTTTAAAATCGATAATTGCCGTTTGATTAATTGTTGGTTTGGTTAATTTCTGATTAGGGAAACATAAGAGAAAGGTAGTTCCATAATTTAAGGTTGATTGAACTTCGATGGCTATTTGATGTAATTGCAGGATACTTTTAACTAAGGATAAACCAATTCCGGAGCCTTTCTTATGCCCATTTTGTTCACCTCTGAAAAATGGTTCAAAAATAAAAGGTAAATCCTGCGCTGAAATACCTTGCCCTTTGTCCCTTATTTGCAGTTGAAATTCTGAGTTAAAATCTATGACAGCGCTGGCTTTGTGGTCGTTTGAAAATTTGCAACAATTATCTAAAAGGTTCATTAAAGCAGAGCGCAATAGAAATTCATTGCCATAAATACACAATTCTTCTTCGTTTTCGGGAAGTTTTTTTATTTCAATATTGACAGAATAATTGGGGTTTGCTTTCAGTAAAGCATCACGACTTTGATAAATCAATTCATCAAGGCGAACGATTGAAAACTCAATTTTAGTGGTATCTGAATGAATTTTAGCCAACTGAAGAAGCTTGTCAGCGGTATCAGAAATCTCTTTCACATCTTCATGAAGGGAACCTAGTACACGGTCATATTCTTGTATAGTTCGGGGTTTGTTGCGGGCTAATTGCAACTGGGCATCCATTGTAGCAATGGGGTTTTTTAATTCATGTGAAACGTTGGAAATAAACCCTTTTTGCATCTGAAAAGCATATTCAATGCGGTCCAACAAACGATTAAAAGTTGTAAGCAAATGGGCTAATTCATCCTGATTATTGGAATGTTTAAGTCTTCTACTAAGGTCAGTAGGTAAAATGTTATCCACTTCATTGACTATATGTAGAACAGGATGTAAAGCTTGACCCGCATAAAACCAACCGCCTGCCGCAACGGCTGCAATGACCAATAAAAAACTCAAAAATAGAATATTTCTGAGGGTAATAAGTTTTGAAAAATCGGGTTTATCTTCTGAAACAACGATGTATTTTTGACCATTATTAGAATTAAGGACTATCCCGATTGCTTGAAAATCTCCTTTAGTAAAACGATAGTTTTTATTAAGTGCAACTTGTTGTAAAAGAGATTGAGATGGCAATATTGCAGATGTATTTAACGTAAAAACACATTGTAAATGCTCATTAAAAATAGAAATATTACCAATTGACGGCAGTTTGGAGGTGTTTTCTCGGTTAGGATTTTCAATGGGTTTAATATCTGTTTCATGGCGCAAAACCATTTCAGCGGTCATGCGTCCCTTACTTTCTAAGTGGGTATAGAATTCGTTTTCGACATATTTATGAAATTGTCTAAAAATGAACAACAATGCCAATATAAAAATACCAGCACTAATGAGCATGAATTGTAAAGTTAGCCGTGTTCTTATTTTCATATTAATTGTCGTTTTTTAAAATATATCCCACCCCAAAATGCGTATGTATAAGCTTAACTAAAAATCCTTTATCTATTTTATTGCGCACATAATTGACGTACACTTCTATCACATTGGTATTAATGTCTTCATTTAGCCCCCAAACGCGTTCTAATATTTCAGATTTAGGAATGACCCGACCTGGATTACGAACCAAATATTCCAATAGCGCAAACTCTCGGGGTGTAAGTGTAATTTTATTACCATCGCGCCAAACTTCTAATGTGGAAAGGTTCATTTCAAGGTCGGCAAAAAAAAGCTTAGTTTGGGGTATAAGTGTTTGGTTTGCGCGCCGCATTAATGCTTGTAAGCGAGCTGCTAGTTCATGAAAATCAAAAGGTTTGGAGAGGTAATCGTCAGCACCTGCATTGAGCCCAACGACTTTATCTTCTGGTTGATACAAAGCTGAAAGTATCAAAATAGGCGCTTTTATACCCATTTCTCTCAGTTGGCGGCACAACTCAATACCGTTGATATGAGGCAATACAACATCCGTTAAAATTATGTCATACAGATTCTGTTGAGCGAAACGCATTCCAGAGTATCCATCAAAGGCACAATCTACTTCTGCTTGGCATTCTTCTTCCAAATAGGCGCGCAGGGATTGGGCGGTTTTTGGTTCATCCTCGATAATCAGGATTTTCATTTTCATGTAACAAATATCACTATTCTTTATATCATTATCTATTGCAATTGCGGTATTTTAATCATTCTAAGGGAATTCTTATAAGTTTCTTATAGGTCTTTAAGACATAGTCACTTGAGATGGCTGTACTTTTGTATTGTGATATTTTTATTTTTTTAATAAAACAAATTATTTCTCATGAAATCAAACATCTACGCATTAGGTTTAATGCTTCTTACCTTATTGGCCATTTCTTGTGGTAAAGAACCAGAAAATACCGCCACTCCTAATTTAGTTTCCTCAAATACAAGTGATGTCATAGTAAAATGGAATGACCTATTTTTGGATGTAGAGCGATATGCTGGTGGTTATCGCCCTGGACCCGCACCACGTGCCATTGCTTTAATTGGTTTGGCTAATTATGAAGCTTGTATCACAGGAATGCCTAATTATAAATCTGTAGCAGGTCTCTATCCTGGATTGAGTATTCCTCAACCAGAAATAAGTAGAGACTATCATTGGCCTACTGTCGTTAATGCTTCTTACGCTCAATTAATGACATTATTCTTTCCCAACGTCCCTAAAGCGCAGTTAGATAAAATATTGCTTCTCGAAGTCAACACCAATAATTCTTATTTTGGCGAGCCTAACTTTGAACGCTCTAAAGCATATGGAAAAGCGGTAGCACAAGCCGTTTGGGAATGGTCTAAAACAGACACTTATGGTCATGATGCTTATAAAGACCCTTTCGGTAATTATGTTTGGCAGGACAAATTCAAAAAAGATGGTGATTGGGTTCCTTCTGCCGTAGGAGGCAAACCGATGTATCCCAATTGGGGCAAAGTGCGTACTTTCGCTATAAATGAAACGGATAAATTATGTATTGCACCAATTCCTTACAGTACCAATAAAAATTCTTCATACTACGCACAAGGCTTAGAAGTGTACGTTGAAAGTAACACATCTACTCAAACAGCCGAAGGTAAATGGATTGGCGAATTTTGGAGTGATGACCTTATCAATGTAACTTTTAGCCCTGGTCCACGCTGGTTGGCTATTGCCAATCAAGTATATAACAAAGAGAAAAGTAATTTAGAAACCGCTTTGTATGCCAATGTAAAAGTGGGTATGGCTCTTAGTGATGCAGCAGTTGCTTGTTGGTATTCTAAATATTACTATAATGTAGAACGTCCATTTAGTTATATCCAAAAAGTTATTGACCCGAACTACAAAGCTGCATTGAATAATCCTTTGACAGGTGAAAAAGGTATTACACCTTCTTTCCCTGCTTATCCATCAGGACACTCAACAATGGGTGCAGCAGCAGCAGAAGCGCTTTCAAGTATTTTTGGTTATAATTATGCCATGACGGATAATTGCCACAAAGGCCGGACTGATTTTGTTGGCACTCCTCGTTCGTTTAATTCTTTCTATGAAATGGCAGAAGAAAATGCCATTTCTCGGGTACCACTTGGCGTACACTGGCGCATGGATTGTGAGCAAGGCGTTAATTTAGGTTTCAAATGTGGACGTAAAGTCAATCAAATTGCATTTAAGAAATAAACATTTTCATTTTTCAGAAAAATAAAAAGGCATTGGGTTAATTAACTCAATGGCTTTTCTTTAAAACAGTTTCTTACCCCCTCAGTATAACGTAATTATTTCTTTGTCAAAGGGTGAAATGTCCGCCAACTATGCCAATATTCTTGATAAGCATTGATTTTTTTCAAACTAGGCTTGGAAGAATTAAGCGAAATGCCCATGAAATTATAGCTGTTATCAGCATTTTTTAAAGTATCATTCACGAGCGTGAAAGTTTGTTCTTTGTTCGTTCTTTGCAGTGCGATAAAGCTGCTGCTGTCTTTTGATAAAACAATTGCAATGGGTTGATTATCCAATTCATCATAAATAATACGCTCTTTTTGTAAAAGATTCCAATCATAAGCCCTGCTCACTTTGCCCACTTCAACCCCTACAACCCACGATTTATCTTTCCAAGAAGCGGTATCACGACGGGTCAATTTACCCGTTAATCTGCCTTTTTCATAGGTTTTCATACTATCGTATTCCACT
>JANPHO010000745.1:0-13905 GCA_031424515.1 Saprospiraceae bacterium | reverse complement strand
CTCAGAATGACAAAAGTTACTTTTCGCTAAATTTGTCAAAGAGCCAAAATGAAAAAATATTGGCGAGAGATACCGAAATAATAATAATCGGCACATTACTTGCCAATTGATATTGAGATATCGAGATATTACATTGAATAGCAGCATATTATCCTAATATCACAATATCTTAATATCAATTAATATCGTTGTATTTACAATTTTTTAACCAGCAACAATCCATTGAGAAGTTATTCAAAAAATCTCTTTCTCATCCCCTTCTGGACTATTGAGCGAGGTTTGTTTTATATTTAAAAATCAGTTTATTGAGTTATAGGCTAAATAACCGCCATTTTCTTTTTTAAGTCGGCTCTTAAAATTGTAGAAAATTCTCCGCTTTGCTCCGTATTTTTTACAATTTCAAGCCCGACAGAAAATGTCGTTTATTTTTAACGCCTACTTTGCTACCCAACTGTCGAAGATATTTTGATTTAGCATATAATTCTGAAGTCTCAGAAATCTAACTGAAAGCGCCAATAAAAATGAAAAAATTTTACACCAGAAATTTTCGAATCTTTTTTATACTCTTAAGCTGTCTTATACTGAGGGGGTATGCCTCAGCTTCTAATGAGCCTCTCAACCCGAACCCTGATATCGAGCAAGATATACAGGGTAAAACCATTGACCAAATCTTTTTTATTGCCAATAAATACTCCTACACCAACCTCAATGTAGCCCTCAAATATGCCAATAGAGCAATCGAAATCGCCAAAGCAAGCGGTAATTTAGAAGATATTTTCAATGCTCAAAGGGGTTTAGCGTTCATATATGAAGATAATAGTTTGGCGGTTAAGGCAATTGAGGTACATGTAAATAATATTGAAATAGCTAAAAAATTAGATAATGATGCCTTAGCCAGTGTTTACAACGATATAGCCATTCTGAGCCGTAAAGCTGGTAATTTCAGAGAAGCATACAATTGGTATGATAAAACATTGGAATTAGCCCGAAGCGTAAAAGATACAACGAATATAGAAAGCAGCTTACACGGTATCGGTTTATTACAAAAAGAAGTCGGCTTGTACGATAAAGCCATTGATAATTTATTGCAATCATTGAATTATGCTGTGGCATTAAAAAGTACCCGAGATATTATTGTTTCTGAGAATGATATTGCGGATACCTACATGAAAGCCCAAGAGGTAGACAAAGCCCTTGAACATATTGAAAAAGCGTATCAATTAGCCCTAAAGCAATTCAATAGTAATGATAAGGATGAAGAAGCTACTGGACAATTGGCAAGATCATTAAGTATTTATGGAACTATCTTGGTTTTGAAAAAAGATTTTCAAGGTGCTCTAAAGAAACAAGAAGAAGCCTTGAAAATATACACCAGATTCAACCTTAAATCATACATTGCTAATGCTTTGATTCAGATTGCAAGCATTTATTTGGATATTCACAATTATCCCAAAGCAAAAGAAATTTTGGATGAGTGTTTACAATACGAATCAAGTGCAACTATCCGCAATCGTTCAGAATTGTATAGTAAATTAGGCATTTATTATATCGAAACTAAAAATCCTACATTAGCAGAAAATTACTTTTTGAAAAGCTTGAATCAGGCTAATAAATATGATTTTAAGGATATTTCACAAAAAGCAAATTATCAGTTATTCCTAATAAATTTCAATAAAAATAATAATAAAAAGGCGCTACAATATTTGAATGCCGCACAAGCGCTCAACGATTCACTTTTCAACGCAGCAAAATCAAAAAGAACTGCTGAGGCTGAATTCAAATTTGATAATGAGCGCCGTGATAACGAAATTCAATCCCTAAAACTCAAGGAAAACGATTCGAAATTGCGCGCTAACAGCGTCTTACTCATAGCGAGTGTGCTCCTCTTTATCATGATTGTTCTTTTCTTAGGTTATACCATTAAAATGCGCGGTAAAAACCTTCAGGCAATGCAAGTAAAGAGTGATGAAATTCAGCAACAATACCGAAAACTGGAGGAATCCAACGAAATACTCTCGCAATTTGCTTACGTAGCAGCGCATGACTTAAAAGAGCCGCTCAGAAGTATAGGCAGTTATATTGGACTTATCCAGATGCGATACAGCAAAGACTTGCCAGATGACGCTAAAGAATATATGAAATTTGTGAACAGCGGCGTGAAGCGGATGTACAGTTTATTGACAGATTTGCTTGATTTTTCTCAAGTTATTTCACAGCAACCAAGCTCAGAACTTATTCGCCCGAACGAAATTCTTTCTGACGTGCGTGACAATTTACGCAGTGCAATAGAAGCTAAAAACGCCCAAATTATCTATAAATCGGATATGCCTAATGTGCGCATGAACCGTTTGCACATGACCCAATTGTTCCAAAACCTCATTGGTAATGCCTTGAAATTTACTGATATTGATCCCGTAGTGAAAGTGGAAGCCAAAGAAGAAAACGGGTGCGTGGTATTAACAATCGAAGACAATGGCATCGGTATCAAAAAAGAATACGCCAGCAAAGTTTTTGTTTTGTTCCAACAGCTCAATAAAAAAGAACAGTTTGAGGGTACAGGTATCGGATTAACGATTTGTAAAAATATAGTTGAAAAATACAATGGTAGGATTTGGTTCGATTCCGAAGAAAATAAAGGTACTAAATTCTATATTTCAATCCCTGCCGTCCAAGCTGCATAATACATGAATTATTTAAAATAAAAAAAGTGGATGAGAGCTGTAAAAGGTTTTCATCCACTTTTTTATATCGGTACTCGATAGAACAATGAATTTTTAAAATATATCACATTATAAAAACTACCATTTTTAGGTTATTTTATAATAGTATAAATTATTTAATGTTTTTTATACCTAATTATTAGTAATTAAAAAATAAATTATTATTTTTGTGTCACTCAGTTATGAGGTCATCCCAACACCGATCCAATTCAGGCAATTCCTCTTCATGAGATTTGCGATAAAGGTTTAAAAGCGTATTTGCTGCCGGATACTGAGGGGTATCCCCTCAGTACACCGGTTGGCGAAATAATCCCATATATTCTACATAAAAAAAACGAGATAGGTGAAGCCTATCTCGCGTAGAAAATTTCATTTGGTTCTCTAAAGGCCCAAGTAAAAGGTCACTTTTGTTAAACATAAACTCGATAAAGTGTTGATAATAGTGTGTTGTTTTTTATCTATACTCACAAATAAACTCAGTCCTTAAGAAAATATTTCACCAAAAGTACGAATGGTAGGTTCTGGTTCATGAACAGCTATTTTCAGTTGATGAGCGTATCCAGCAAATAAACACTTCTTTATGAAACCGCTGGTTCTACTCTACCCTAATTTAAATATTCCCCGAAGATTTTAAGTGCATTAAAAGCTGAATAGAATGGCGATATTTACGAAACATCCAACAAGCCGATACCCCGCACAAAATAATTGCCCACATATTCACTATTCCGATTAAAATATCCACTAAAATCGCCCCGCCGTTTTTCAAAGCCGTCACGAAACGATAACCGACATTAGAAGTAGCGACCAATACTGAGGGGTTCACTTTCATCGTCCGCATGATGATTTCATCTTGATAAATTTCCAAATTCACATTACTGTATTCAATATTATAATCGGTTTCAAGATTTGCTATTTGATGGTCAATGGCAGCATCTTTCATTTCTACGATTGAATTTTCAGCATCGGTCATATCGTCCAACTTCTTTCCTTTGTTATCCGAAGCAGATTGAATGCGTTTCACAGCATTGTCCCGAATCTGTGCTTTGAGCTGATTTTTAATAAAATCAAGCGTTACATCGTTTGAGTTGACGGTGCGATTGTCCAAAAAAGTGTATATACTGCCCAGTTCCATTAAAAAAGTATCCAAATGCTGATTGGGTACTCGCAGCACGATGTTATTTGAAATCTGTACCGATGATACTTGCAATACGGAGTCCGAACTTATCGGCGTTTCGTGGTCATTCAATACTCTACTTTCCAGATGAGAATTGGTCACGAATCCACCAAACTGTTTGGTTATTTGCTCTATTTTATACGTCGCTTGCTCGGCATTTTTTACCTTCGATTTCACTGATGCCGTTCTGATAATCTTGCGATTTGTCAATTTGTTATCCGAATTTGGCTTTGATACTGAGGGGGTACTCGGTTTCGGCAACCCAGTCTGCAAAGCTACAGAATCTGCCATCGCATTGCTCGACATTTCGGTGACAACTTTTGGAGAAGAGGCTTCGTAAGCATTTTTAGCTTGATTTTGACAGCCCATAAAACATGACGCCAACGCAATAGCGGAAAGAAAAATCCATTTTTTCATCTTGAAAAACCTTTGATTTGTTATAAAAAAGTATTTTGAAATTATTTGTATCCTTCTTTATCGCTAATTAGTGATAGACGCAATCAGCGTTAAAAGTGGTGTATCAATAAGATGCATTTAACTAAAAATTCCATACTTTTTTAAAATAACTTTCCATATAATGGCTTTTAGCCATCTGGAATCAATAACTTTACGGCTTTGGTAACGTTATTCTCCATGGAACAGATTCTGCGGCTACCAAATGACTTGAATGATTTACGTAAAATTATTAGAATAAAATATGTTTACTGATTGGCAACTAACTGAGGTGAGTAATTTTTTGAGTGATACACTCTTAGCTACATTTCTATTTTATTGGAGTCAAAATCTAAAAAAACTGGATATCCCGAACGCATTAGATAATACGTGGGCATTGTTCTTTTTTCTCATAGGTGCATCAGCATTTATTGGCGGCTGGGGGCATTTATTGAGCCTTCATGTGGGGACAAAAGGCGTCCTCATCTCTTGGTCATTGTCCATATTAGCTGTTTTAAGTCTCGAAATCGGCTTATTTAAAGCCTTAGAAATACCTGCTAAATGGGCGTATCCACTTTATTTGAAAGCTGTAATATTCATGGGGCTCACCGTTTTCTACGAAAATTTTATGTGGGTCAAGGCTGATATGACACTTGGCGTCATTTTTATCATTATCCCAATATTGATAAAACATTATATTAATACTCAAAATCAAGCCTATCGCATCATCGTTGGTGGCTTATTAGCCAACGGTTTAGGGGGAATCATCCACACGCTGAATCTGAGTTTTTCACCAAATTTTGACCACCGTGATTTAGCACATTTGGTTTCCATTATATGTTTTGGAATCATCTTTTTTGGTTTAAAAAAACTATCTGAATCTGAAGAAGTGGTTCCGAGTGAAGTAACAGAATCGGTTTTGAATTAGCTTTTTTTCTGTTAAAAACCATTAATTAGTTCTACTTTGGCACTCTAAAACCCGTGTCACCGCTTTAAGGCGGTGGCACGGATAAAACAAGAAAATTTATAAAATTATCCGTATTTTAATATCAATCCGTGCCACCGCTTGGAGCGGTGACACGGGTTTTTCTCAGAGTGCCAAAGTAAGACTACTTACTTCACTCGAAATAAGCACCTTTTCAACTATTTAACTCTTTTTTTCAAAGTTTCCCTTGGGTAAGCAATCACACGCCCCACTTGTTTACCATTTTTAAAAGTAACAACTTTTAAGGTTACATCCGTACCTTCTGGAATGACGATGGGTTGAGTATATTTAGCAGTGAATTTATCTGGAATGGTCTCATTGAGTGTATAATAAATATCCAAACCATCTATTTCAGTAGTGATTGTTGCCATCAATTTATTATCTTTCATTTCTGTAACCGTTATAGCATCATAGGCACTCCGAGCATAATTAATTTCAGCAATATCCGCACGCTCAAATTGTGTTTCCATTCTTTTCACAAACATATTCCAATCTTTACTACTCTTAGGAGACCACAGCATATCCGCTACAGCCCATGCACGTGGGAAGGTTAAATATTCTGCGTGACGGAGAGTAGGTGTTTTTTCAGACCAAAGACAAGCTTGGCCTCCCAATATATACTTTGCATCAACGCCTTCTGGTAAAAAATCATAACTATAAGTCTTCTTCAAGCGGACTGTTTTATAGGAAGTCGCATCAGGCTCTGCCAAAGGATCGCCTTGAATGAGGTCGGTATAAACAAAATCATTGGGTGTCATTACCACGGTATGCCCTTGTTTAGCCGCTTCTCTCCCCCCCTCAGTACCCCGCCAACTCATGACCGAAGCTTCGGGTGCAAGCCCACCTTCCAGTATTTCGTCCCAGCCAATGAGCTTTTTTCCTTTAGATTTCACTATTTTTTCTACTCTTTTTACAAAATAACTCTGCAATTCGTGGGTATTTTTTAAGCCCTCTTTTTTCATTAAAGCCTGACAGTTAGCGTCTTTTTCCCAATATCCATGATAGCACTCATCACCTCCTGTGTGGATAAATTGACCCGGAAATAAAGCCGCTACTTCCGTAAAAACCTTATCTAAAAATTCGTACACTTTTTCATCCGAAGGGTTCAATGTGTTGTCAACCAGCATTTTAAATTGCCCGTTACCATACCATTCTGCAAATTTAAACCCTGGTGAAACCTTTACTGAGGGGTCTTTTGTACAACATAGTTCGGGATAGGAGGCTACCGCTGCCATGCTATGTCCTGGTACATCTATTTCAGGTACTATAGTAACATTTCTTTCAGTCGCATAAGCCACTATTTCTTTAATTTCTTCTTGGGTATAAAAACCACAATCCGTAGCAGGTTCACCCTCTTTTGGAGCATCATGGACGCCATATTTACCATAGCGTTGAACACGGCAAGCCCCTACTTGAGTCAGCTTAGGCAATGATTTTATTTCGATGCGCCAACCTTCATCGTCAGTCAAATGCCAATGAAATACATTGTATTTATATTTCACCATATCATCTATATAGCGTTTTACATCTTCTTTTGAAAAGAAATGACGACTCACATCCAGCATAAGCCCGCGCCAGCCGAAACGTGGATAATCCACTATTTTTACTGAGGGGATAGCCCAATTGGCTTTTGCTACCGTTTTACTCTCAATTTCCTTTGGTAAAAGCTGTATCAAGGTCTGGATTGCGTAAAATAAACCTGCTTTTTTATTTGCATTGATTTTAACGGAATTGGAGTTGGCTTCTATGGTATAGCCTTCATCACCAATTTGAGGATTGGGCGATGTATTTATATTCAATTGGATATTCCCGATATCCCTTATCGTGAAACCAAAACCTGTTGACTGTGCTATTTTATTGGCTAATACCTTAGCTACATCTTTGGCATCTTTTGAATTGCCGCCAATAGTTGTCGCCGCTTTTAATTGAAAAGGAGCCGTTTTGAGTGTAGTTAGACTTACTGGTTGAGGGATGATATCTTGTGCTTTTGTTTTAATTAAAAAAAAGCATAAAAAAACCAATACATAAGAGTTTCTCATTTTTACTTGAAGTTTTGTTATTTTGTAAAAATAGAAACTGTATTGCACTAATCTTAAAAAATGAACTAATTTTTAATCTATTTCGTCCTAAACTCGGATTCACCCCCTCTACAGATTCACATCCAATAAATTATTTTGAAAAGCCTGTAACCTTTTATATTATCATCATATCTAAATATTTAAACGTAACATTTAATAATAAAAAAATAAGCCATTATGAAAAAAGATATTTTGATTATTGCCGCCGCTTTTATGATATTTTTCTCTTGTAAAAACATGATGAATAACCCTTTTTCTTCTATTAGAGGTGAAGGTGCTGTTGAAAAATTCACCCGCGATGTGAATGATTTCAAAGGTGTAGAAGTGAGCGAGGCTGCTGATGTCAGTATCAGACAAGGCGCCGAGTTCAAAGTTTTAATCGAAGCACAAAAAAATATTGCAGACTTATTAGAAACCAGTGTTGAAAACGGTATTTTAAAAATTTATTTTAAAAAAGGCACTGGAAGTGTCAGCTACGATAAGCTACACATATACGTACAAGCACCTGATTTTGATAAATTAAAACTTTCGGGCAGTGGTAATTTAGAAACAGAATCAGCCCTTACGGGTCAGTCTCTCGACCTTATTCTCTCAGGCAGTGGTGATGCCAAAATCAAAGAATTGAATTACAGTAACGTAGTAGCAACAGTCACAGGCAGTGGCAATATCAATATTGATGGTGGTAGTTCTGAAAAAATCGAATATGAGGTAAGTGGCAGCGGAGATATTGATTCGAAAGAGTTAAAAGCTAAGGATGTTGTAGCTCACGTTACTGGCTCTGGCAACATCAATTGCTCAGCAGAAACCACTCTGGATGCTTCTGTTACAGGAAGCGGTGATATTTATTACGCCGGTACCCCCTCAGTAAAATCACGCATCACGGGCAGTGGAAGCATTGAAAAGAAATAATTCAATTTTAGATTATTGGTTGTTAGTTTTAAGCAAATAATAACCAATAATCTAAAATTATCTGACTATCTGACCAGCATCAATATTCCTTTGCTCTCAAATAAGCCACCACTCGACTGTTTCAAACGAATAATATAGGTATATGTACCGTGGGGTTGGTCTCTGCCATTGCGGGTGCCATCCCAACCTTCCACTGGGTTTTCAGTTTGAAAAACGATGCCACCCCATCTATCTACGATGAACATTTTATATTCTGAAACATTTTCATAAAACGTAAAAACGGGCTTAAATAATGGATTTTTACCGCCTGGAGTAAAAGCATTGGGTATCCACACGTTTGAAAATTGGGATAAACATATCGTATTGGAGTACGAAACTGCTGCTTCTTCTGTACCGTCCGCCAATTTGTATTTATAATTAGCACCTATTTTGTAGCATATATTTTTCTCACCCGTGGTGGATAAATCCGTGTATTGTCGAGGGGCAGAAGTATCAATCGGATTGCCAATTTCGGTAGCAGCACCGTTGATAATTCTGACCACTTGATAGCCCGTTACAATAGCTCCATCCAAATAAAAAGGAGTCCATTTTATTAAGCTTTTACCGCCTTCAATCGGAAAACCTTGAATAAAAACGGTAGAACCTGCATTGGATACAACCTTGGCCTTACATTCATCCGTGGTTCTGAGATAGTAATAATAGGGTTTTATACCTGCATTGGCAGTATTATCACTGTAAAAAGCTTGTTCATCAATGGGCAATACAGGTTTGTAACCTTTTAAAACACTGAAAGCAGAATCTTCTTTACGCCGGAATATTTCTACTGAATCTATCCTCGCTGTTTCATTCCATCGCCAAGTAAGTTCTACTCTATTGTCTTTATTGACCGTGATATTTTTTAATAAAAGCTCTCTGACAGGCTCTGAAATATCGCCTAAAACCGTGGTGTCATTAGATCTTGAAGATATATTAGAAACAGCTTCAATCGCTCTTAGATAGAAGAAATACCGCGTTTTATCCTTTGCATTTTTAAAAACATAGGCAGTATCTTTTGCGCCCAAGGTAGCGAAAAGCGTAGGATTTCGTCCCGCTGTTCCTACCCAAACCTCTTGTTTTAGAATAGGATTAGACCAATTTTGATATAAATTCCATTTTAAACTAATGCTTTGATTGCATTTACTTTGAGTCGCTTTTAATAAAATAGTCTTATGATTGACGTCAAAAAGGCTTGTATTGCCACAGGCATCCACCGCCAGTACTTGGTATTCTTCATTTTTAGCGTTCGGCGAAGCATTAACATCAATATAGCGAATCGTATCTCGGTTGGGAACATTCGCATAAGGAATCAAGCCTGCGTTCGTCTTTTTATAAATGATATAGCCCACTACTTCGGGCGTTGGATTTTTACGCCAACGGATTTCAACGGTTTTACTATCTACAACATTGAGTGTCAAAACGGAGGTCAATGAAGGCGGTTGATTGTCCAAAGTATCCGATTGACGCCGTGTTTGGCCGGCGCAATTCGCATTGGTTTCCATGTAGTAATACCAGTTACCCCCCTCAGTATTATTGTGAAAATAGCGGCTTTGAGCCGTATTCACCACAGTTGCTAAAACCTGATAAGGCCCATTCACGTTCCTTGAAGCATAAATAATATAGCTGTTCACTGCCCCACAACTAACCGTGGGATTGTCCCATATCAAAGTATCTCTTTTTACGCAACGCAGATTGGGAGCAGGAATCTGAGCCAATAACACATTATGTGCGCACAAAAAGATGATGAGTATTTGTAAAAATTTCATATTCAATTCAAAAATCTATTTTATATCAAGACTCCCTAAAAACGAAAAATGTAGTTAAAATTGTTTATTATATTTAAATATTAATATTTGATAGTGCCGAGTTATGAGTGGTGAGTACCGATTAGTGAGTAATTACTCCATACTCGGCATTCATTGCTCACTTACTCTTTTCTTTAAATTTACTTTCCAAATCTTGCATGGTATAAATATCTACAAGGTGCATCACTATAAAATTCCCTTCTGAAATCTCTCGTTTGGTATAAACTTGCCCAATATCCTTGGCGTATATCTCTTTAATCGTGTACACATGCGAAAAACCGCCTTTTACTACATCTTTTTCAGCCTGTTCTTCTTTCATTTCAAACTCAATAGCATCGTAGGAAATGCCTCTATAAATGTAGCTGGTATCTCTGATATATCGTCTATTGCGTGTAATAGTTGTTTGGTGTGTAGAATCTTTAGGGTCATTATATTTTAAAATATTGATAAAAACGCCCTTATCATCTTTTACGTTAAAAGGAAAAACCGCCCCGCCTTCAATAGACGCCTTTGATTGCACGGATTTACCTGTTGAATCCGTTCCGAAATAGAATAAATCCTTCAATTTCATGCCGTTATCAAAGCGTTGCTCACGAACGAGCAGCACCTGTTGGAATGCATCATTGTAGCAAGTTCCCACAAAATAAATAGAATCGCCTTGAGTCACAGTCTGGTAATACCAATACATTTTGATGGCAGTATCTTTGAGTTGGTACTCATATTCGTACACCTTAGGCTGCTCCTTCAATGCTTTTAAAGGGAAATAATAGGCTTTTATGTCTTTTTTATCACCGCCACAACTGACGATAAAAAAACAAATTACTGTAAGGCGTAAAACAAAAAATAATGTACCCAACTTAGTCATTTTATTTCCTTTACTCTGCCCTAAATTTTCTTTAAATAATCTATTATTTCTCAAAAAATTTATCTTGATTAAAGAAAATATAATAACCAATTTGGGTATATTATTTTTTGTTTTACGCCTAAAAAGAAAGGTGTTTAGAGTTTTCATACTTTAAAAATGAGCTTTATACTGAGGGGTACCTCGTAGTGCAGAACTCCAGTTCTGCTTGTATAATAATTTTCTATATGGAACTGGAGTTCCGCAATACTGTTCGCAAAATTAAGAATGTCCCACTCAAATCAGTGAGAAACCTCAAAAAATGATTATTTAAAATAACAATTTACTCTATAAAACGTTTAAAACATGTCAATATGTCATAAAAAACTAATTGGAATAGATTATGTAGAGTAAATTAAGTTAAGCGTTAGAAAATTTAAATTAGTTTTTAATCTGTGACCCAAGCACGGCAATACAATAAAATGTATCTTTGCCCGTCTTAAAAACGTGAAACCGTTTAAAACAGTATCAGAAGGATTTTAAAATACATGAAAGAAGTCAACATTATAGCCATTTTAGGGTTTTTCCTTATCTGCTCGCCGCAAGCGTTTGGGCAGAACAATGACTATATAGGCTCTCGTTTAGTAATAGAAAGTCCGAAAGATACTCGCCTCGCACAAGATAAAATTTTTAAAATATATCCTTTTCAAGAGGAAAAAAATCTCACACAGTCTCCTTCTTTTCCAAAAATTTCTAAAATTAGCGAATCCGAAATAGGTGTTCGTACCACGAAGCCCGTAATCGTTAATTTCAGACAATTTGTCCGTCCTAAAATTATTGAGGAAAATATCGCGTAAGCACCCCCTCAGTATTTTTCAAATCTATACCTCTGTTTTTAACGGCGGTAAGGTTATTCGTTAAAAATTTTCAATTATTTCAATAAAAATCATGCTCCTCCTAAGAGTAACAACTGCCGTATGCAGCTGATTATTCCTTATTTTAAGGCGCATTTAAATAATAAAAATCATGTTAGGATTTATTAAAAAACTATTTGGTGGTTCAAAATCAGATAAAGACAACGCTTTATATAAGCCTGCGGTGGATGAAATCAACCGTTATTTCACTGAATACAATGCCCTTTCAAATGATGAATTAAGGGGTAAAACTACGGAATTCAGAGACCGAATCAGCCATTTCCTAAGTGAAATTGACGCTCAAATCAATGAATTGAATGATTTGGCAGTCAATGAAGAAGATTTAGAACAAAAAGAACTTTTATTTAAAGATGTTGACTCTTTGAAAAAAGAGCGCAATCAGCAATTAGAAGTTATTTTAAAAGAAATACTTCCAGAGGCTTTTGCGGTGGTAAAACAAACGGCAAAACGTTTCAGTGAAAACCCTACTTTGACCGTTTCGACAACTGACCATGACCGTGCACTTGCTGCAAAAGGTAAAATGTATGTGGTGGTTGATGGCGATAAAACGACTTGGAAAAACACATGGACAGCTGCTGGCGGCGAGGTGACTTGGAATATGGTGCATTATGATGTGCAATTGATAGGTGGGATGGTGCTCCATGATGGTAAAATTGCGGAAATGGCTACGGGTGAAGGTAAAACCCTAGTCTCTACCCTACCCGCTTATTTGAATGGTTTATCGGGTCAAGGTGTCCATATCGTGACCGTGAATGACTATTTGGCTCGTCGTGACGCTGAGTGGAATGGTACTATTTATGAGTTTTTATTATTGACCGTGGATTGCATTGATAAATATCAGCCACACACACCTGCTCGTAGAGCGGCGTATGCGTGCGATATAACGTATGGCACGAACAACGAATTTGGCTTTGATTACCTACGTGATAATATGGTGCATTCGCCTGAGGAATTGGTACAACGTCCACATCATTTTGCGATGGTGGATGAGGTTGACTCCGTTTTAATAGACGATGCACGTACGCCATTGATTATCTCGGGTCCCGTTACGGCTGACCAAGATGCTCAGGAATATATGGCTTTGCGCCCTGAAGTAGAGCGCCTTTTGGAAGAGCAACGCAAATTGGTCAATAAGTTTTTAATAGAAGCTAAAAAATTAATCGGCGAAGGCAATACGGGTTATGAAGAAGGTCAAGGCGGTATGGCTCTTTTGAGAGCGCATAGAGGCTTGCCTAAAAGTAGGGCTTTAATCAAGTTTTTGAGTGAGGAAGGGGTAAAAGTGATTTTACAAAAAACCGAAAATCACTATATGCAGGAGCAATCCAAGCGGATGCCTATGGTGGATGCGACTTTGTTGTTCCATATTGATGAAAAGAATAAAAATGTAGAATTATCTGAAAATGGCGCTGAGTATTTGGCTCAAAGTCACGGTGATGTTAACTTTTTCACGTTGCCCGACATTGCGTCTGAGATGATGGCTATTGATTCTGACCCCTCAGTAGCGAAGGAGGATAAGCACCAACGGAAAGAGGCTTTAGCGCAAGAGTTTTCAATAAAATCACAACGTTTGCACTCCATCAATCAACTTTTGAAAGCTTATACGATGTTTGAAAAAGACATTGAATATATCATCGTTGAGGGTGAGGTGAAAATTGTGGATGAGCAAACTGGTCGTGTGATGGAAGGTCGTCGTTATTCAGATGGCTTACACCAAGCTTTAGAAGCAAAAGAAAACGTCAAAATTGGTGAAACGACCCAAACTTACGCGACAGTCACGCTTCAAAATTACTTCCGTATGTACCATAAATTATGTGGCATGACGGGTACAGCTGAAACGGAAGCAGGCGAGTTTTGGCAAATTTACAAGCTGGATTGCGTAGTTATTCCTACAAATAGAGCCATTTCACGTAAAGATGATGAAGATTTAGTATTTAAAACTGAGCGTGAAAAACTCAATGCTATGGCTGATGAAATTGCCAAATTACGTGAT
>JANPHO010000744.1:0-17976 GCA_031424515.1 Saprospiraceae bacterium | reverse complement strand
ATTATTCCGAGTGGTCGCTTAATCACACCGGCAGGTAAAACGACTAAAATTACGCGTGGTGCGTTTGGGCTGGCAGTTTCACCAGATGAATCAAAAGCGTTGGTTTTACACCATAATGGGGTGGTGACTGTAATGGATTTGCTGAAAAATGAAGCGACACGCGTACCGAGTTATAATGGTAAAATTAAGCCTTTGGACAACGAAACGTTTCTGGGTGTTGCCTTTTCAGATGATAATAAAACGGCTTATTTAAGCGGTGGAGATAAGGGAAATGTGCTTGTTTTTGATGCTTCAACCTACAAAAAAATAGATTCAATATCTTTAGATGGTATTTTTAATGGTGAAAAATTTGAGGACAGTTTCACTTCCGATTTAACGATTAATATCGCTAAAAATGAGCTTTTAGTATTGGATAGGGGCAACAATCGCTTGGTTTGTGTGGATATTTTAAGTAAAAAAATCACCGCTTCGATTCCAGTTGGCCGCATCCCGTTTGGCGTTTCACTATCAAAAGATGGAAAGAAAGCATTTGTGGCGAATGTAGGTCTGTACGATTATCCATTGGCGCCGGGCGTTACGCCTACGAATGGTGATTCGATGTATCTCAAATTTCCAGCGTTTGGAATACCTTCAAAGGAGGCAGAAAAAGAAGGTGTCACATTGCCTGATGGTCGTTTTATTCCAGCTTTGGGTTCGGCATTGGCAGAAGAGGCAATGAGCGTTTGGATAGTGGATTTGGATAAAAAACAAGTAGCAGCTAAGTTAAAAACGGGTTTGCAAATTGGTGAAAAAATCGAAGAAGTGGAAATTATGGGCGGTGCAAGTCCTAATTCAGTGGCAGTAGGGTCAAAATTCGCTTATGTGTCGAATGCTTCAAATGATTTGATCTCTATAATTGATATTTCAAAAAATAAAATTGTTGGCGATATAAAATTGACGGTTGATAAGCGCATTGATAAATATCGGGGCTTGATGCCATTTGGTTTGACACTTTCAAAGGATGAAAAAACGCTTTACGTGGCTCTTTTGGGCTTCAATGCGGTGGCTGTTGTGGACGTTGAAAAACGTAAAACTAAAGGTTTAATTCCGACGGGTTGGGGAACAACGCGGGTTCAACTTTTTAACAATGATAAAAAAATGGCTATCCTTTCAGCGCGGGGTTATGGTGCGGGAGCTAATGGTGGCAAAGGTTTTGTAAAACCGCCGCAAGGCACGTACATTGGTGATATTCAATTGGGCACTTTCCAGATAGTGGATGTGCCGAGTGAAATGCAGTTGAAAACGTACACGCAGCAAGTGTTGAATAATACTTTTAAAGAAGTTGAGGTTGCCAATACGAATAAAATTTGTCCACCAATTACTAAAGAATCTTTCGAGAAATCGTTTAAAAATGGTAGCCCAATCAGACATGTCGTGTACATCACGAAAGAAAACCGAACGTATGACGAGGTGTTTGGGCAATTGAAACAGGGCAACGGTGATTCAACTCTTGCACGCTTTGGTATCAACGTTGACCTTAATGTGAGACTTAAAGGTGATAATCATGTTCCTTCAAGAGACTCATTTATAAAAGGAGTGAGCATTGCTAAAAACCATCATAAAATTGCCAAAGAATGGTCGTTCAGTGATAATTTTTATTGCGATTCAGATGCTTCTATCCATGGTCATCACTGGATGATGGGCACGATTCCGAACGAATATGTGGAAGCCAATTCAGCAGCCGATGCAGATTATAAAGAATTTTCGAAAGCCAAAGGACGCCGATTCCCTAAAACGACAGGCGGTGTCGACCCTGAAGATTATAATGAAATTGGGGGTATTTGGGATAATTTAAATAGAAATAAAGTCTCTTTTTTCAATTTTGGCGAAAGTAACGAGTTTGTCAACTCGCATGAAGAGAAATTTGATACCATTTTTGGAGCATCGAATTCAGTCGTTTTTCCATTGCCCAAAGTGCTTTTTGATAATTCAAGCCGTGATTATGCAGGCTATAATACAAGTATTCCTGACCAATTCCGAGTAGAGCAATTTGAAAGAGAGTTTAAAAAAAGATGGTTGTCGGGTAAAGATACGATGCCTAATTTTATCGGCATTCAGTTGCCAAACGACCATACTTCGGGTCCTCGCCCCGAAGATGGTTATCCATTTATGCACAGTTATGTGGCGGATAATGATTTGGCATTGGGTAGAATGCTGGATTTTTTATCAAAAACACCTTATTGGAAATCTATGGTCGTGATCGTTACCGAAGATGATCCACAAGGTGGAGTTGACCATATTGATGCGCACCGTTCGGTGTTGATGATGGCGGGACCTTACGTCAAAAAAGGGTATGTGAGCCATAAACACGCTAATTTTGGGTCTATTTTAAGGACAATTTATCATATTCTCGGTGTGCCTTACGTGAATCAATACGATGCAACGGCGTCGCTGTTGGATGATTATTTTACTGAAAAACCAGATTTTAAACAATATGATGCGCTTCAACATGACCCCTCAGTATTTCATCCCGAACAAGCTATGAAAATATACGGTCGTGATTTCGATTGGCGGGTGATTAAGCAAGGGGCGAAATTCGATAATGAGGATGAGCAACGTAAAGAGCATTATAGACAGCAGACTGAGGGGGGGAATTAAATGGCTTTTTTTCTGATATTGAGTAATAGTCGCTTGTGCTTTTATGAAGCACAAGCGACTATTCTATTTTTTACTTTATCCCTTAAATTCTAATTTTTTCATAATAAGACGTACTATTTTTAAACATTTCTTCATCGTCTCTGCCCACTATCATACTGCGTCTTTCGAGGAGTAAAATATCCCGCCATTTGCCATTCATTTTGGCAATTTTTTCACGATAGCCTACTTTTCTAAAACCCATTTTACGATGAAGCGCAATACTGGCCTTATTTTCGGGTAAAATGCCAGCTTGGAGCATCCAAATACCTTGCTTTTCACTTTCTTCAATCAGATTTTTAAGTAAAAAACGCCCGACACCACGCCCTTGAAAGTTGTCGTGGATATAAATACTCAATACGCCTACGCCTTCATAAACAGAGCGACTTGAGTAAGGCATCAAGGCTGCAAAGCCTATTATAATATCGTTTTCAATGGCTAACAAGCGGCAAAATTGTGAATGCTTTTGATTCCATGCTTCCCAAGTGGGCGCCGCTGTTTCAAAAGTAGCATTGTGGGTCTCAATACCTTGCTGATAGATGGCTGATACTGAGGGGTAGTCTTCTGGTAACATTTCTCTAATATACATGAGTCCTTCTTTTTAAATTCAAAATTAAGGTGCTTAAAGTTAAGGGAATATTAAGTTTCATGGTGTGGAAAAAAGTTAAATTGTGTATTAATGAGTCTATTTGCGAACAGATTCGATTTGTAAGTTGTTGGGCTAAAATAAACCCTGCTATCTTTTTCAGTCAGACGATAACAGGGTCTATTTTTATACGCCTGCTTAAACTCATTTTCCTATATTTGCGGCAGAGATATTAATTGTATTGTCAATTCACATAAATCAATAGTTTATTCTATGAGTTCAAAAAATACAGAGCACAGTGATAATCATGGCACTGGTCATATTATTCAGAGTTTGATGGTCAATTTACTCATCACATTGAGTAAAGGATTTGCCGCATTTATGACCCAATCTGGAGCGATGCTTGCCGAGACTATACACTCTTTTGCCGATTGTGCCAACCAAGCTTTACTACTGGTGGGTGTAAGACAAGCACGGCGTCCCCCTGATAAAAAGCACCCTTTAGGCTATGGTCGGTCGGTGTACTTTTGGTCTTTTATGGTAGCGATGTTGCTCTTTTCGGTGGGTGGCATGTTTTCAATTTATGAAGGCATACACAAATATTCAGAGCCTGAGCCTGTTCATAATATCATGTGGGGTGTAGGGATTTTAATTTTTTCAATTTGTCTTGAAGGTTATGCAGCATATTCGAATGTTGTAGAAATGAATAAGCGAAGGGGTTCTTTAGGCTTTTTTAAGTATTTAAAAGAAACAAAAGACAGCGATTTGATAGTGATTTTTGGAGAAAATTCGGCAGCTGTCTTAGGTTTAGTCCTGGCATTGGTGTTTATGTTAGGAGCTTACTACACGGGCGATGGGCGTTACGATGCCATTGGATCCCTTTTAATTGGTATTGTATTGATTGGGGTTGCCGTATTTTTGAGTGTGGAAGTAAAATCACTTCTTATTGGGGAAAGTGCAGACCCGAATATCGAAAAAACGGCTCAAAAAATAGCATTTGATCACCCTAACATTAAAGAATTAATCAACTGTATTACGGTACAGCAAGGTCCCGGAGAAGTACTGGTATGTGTTAAAATTAAATGTGAATCGCAACTTTCAGCCTTAAATGTCAGTCAGTTAATTAACGAATTTGAAGCATTACTGAGGGGTAGTTGTCCAGAAGTCAAATGGCTGTACGTAGAGCCAGACTTGCAGGAATGGCAGTAATCTCTTGCGTTTTAGAGCAAAAGAAGCTTTAAAAGCTTGTTGTAGTTTTAAATCCTTTTTATCTGATTTTTTATATTTTAAGTAGGATTTTGGGGAATTTTATTGGATTTAATAGGATTTTTTTGAGGAACTGGAGTTACGTACTGCGTTTTGAATCCCATTAAATTCAGTAAAATTTTTTAAAATTTACTTCAAATATAATTTATATTATGTTTATTAAACAATAAAATTTCAAAAATCTTAGTTTGTAATCCTATTAAATTCATAAAAAATCCTACTCAAATAAAAGCGAAGCTCGCCTTATGGTTTCTTCGGCGGCGTATTAAAACCAGTCCGCACCATTTCGCCCCAGCCGTGCGATTTTTTAATAAAATAATCATAATTGCCTTTTACCGCCCACCAGACTACGCGGGGATGATAGTAAAACGGCTCGACCAATATCGTCAAAAAAAGCTTGATAACATCTTTTCGGTTAGCGTATTTAAAATAGCTTAACTCTTGAACAAATAGCGCGTACGAAGAGAAAAATATGGCAAAAGCATACACAAACAGCATCAAAAGCAGAGCCAATTCCCAATTCACTAAACCTAAAATAACGACAATTGTGAAAAAGAACAAACCGAAAAACTCTAAAAGTGGCGCCAACCACTCGCCGAAAAACCAGTACGGATAACTTAAAAGCCCCACAATGCCATAAGTGGGATTAAAAAACATCTTTTTATGCATTTTTAAACAATCAATCGTGCCGCGTGTCCATCGGTTGCGTTGCTTGCCGAGGATATTGTAGCTTGAAGGTCCCTCAGTCCAACACAAAGGTTCGGGTGCGTAAGCAACTAAATAGGGCTCTTTGCGTTCGCGCATTACCCTGTGCATGCGCATCACCAGCTCCATATCCTCCCCCACTGTTTTATGGTTATAACCCCCTATTTCAAGGGATAATTTACGTTCAAATAAACCCATTGCGCCCGAAATAAGTAATAATCCATTGCGCTCAGCCCATGCAGTTCGACCTAAAAGAAAGGCTCGAATATACTCAATGACTTGAATCCGAGCAATATATGTCAAGGGCGCATTCACTTGCAGTAGTTTTCCGCCTTCTATTTCTGAATCATTTGTGAGCCACACGATACCACCTACTGCAACTACCCTCTTTTCAGATTCAACCATGATGGGTTTCACCATTTTAAGGAAGGCATCGGCTTCTAAAATACAATCCACATCTATGCATGCAAAGTAATCGGCATCCGAAATATTGACCCCTACATTGATAGCATCAGCTTTGCCACCATTCACTTTATCTACGAATATGAGCTTTTGAAAAGCAGGGTTTTTTGATTTATATACGCCCCGTACAGGCTTGGTTTCGAGCTTCATATCATAGTCAAAATCCATTTTCTCTAAATCATATGCAAGGATACTTTTGGCAAGTGTATCATCTTTACTACCGTCATTCACGACTATAACCGTATAATTAGAATACCGCATGGAGAGCAATGACCGAATATTATCCACTATATTCAGTCCCTCATTGTACGCAGGGGCAACCACCGAAATAGAGGGCGTAAATGGCGATGACAACAAACCATCAAAATCCATTGCCTCCATTTCACGCTTGTATTTCAATACACCTTCTGCCGAAAATATACTTTGTATTATATATGACATGAATATTATCACTGCATATATAAAAATGAAAAACTCCGTGAATTGGATAAAGTAAAAGAGAATTTTTTCTGCCATATTCGATATTAAAGGGTATTTAGTAGAGAGATTTTAGCCTGTCAAAGCCTGAAATAGCGTTGATTATCAATGTGCTCAAAATACAAAAAACTCTCTTAAGCCATTTGAAAAAACATGCCCATAACCTCATCATTCATCACATCTTCTTCCGTGAAACCAAATTGATCCATCACCTCTTGGGCTGATTGGGCAAGCAATGGGTTTTCACTTTTTAAAAAAGGCAATACCTTCGGGACAGCATCTAAACTGTGAAACTGTTTAATCAT
Organism: Saprospiraceae bacterium; assembly: GCA_031424515.1. Lineage (GTDB taxonomy): Bacteria > Bacteroidota > Bacteroidia > Chitinophagales > Saprospiraceae > JAAFJT01. The sequence goes on along the minus strand of JANPHO010000744.1, from coordinate 11,502 downwards.
TTTTAACCCAAAATCAATAACTGTTGGATTTATGGACGTTAAAAGCGGGGTAAAATCGGGTAATTGAATAGATTGTCTTCGGCTGAGGGCATCACATATTTGATATTTTTCCCACAGGCTCAATGGATAACTGTAGCGAATAAGTGCAGGCTGCCAGTCACTACCCCTCAGTATCAGCGCCCGAATTGCTGCCGAACGCACGAGGTGGTGCTTATCCGTTGTCATGTGGTGAAATACAGATTCAATTTTTTCAATTTCCATCAGTATCAATTCGTCCAAACCCTCTAAACGGTTGTACCAATATCTACTTTTCAATTTATTCAAAGACCTTTTTCTAAAACCCAAATTCTGATAGAGCCCTTCCAATAATTCAGCTTCTTCACCACTCACGTGCTTTTTCATTAAAAGGATTTGGTCGAGCAGTATTTGACGGTTGAAAGAGCTGTTTTTATCTTCTTTGTCGAGTTGGACCGTCAATTCTTTTTTTTGAAAAATTTTACCATTTTCATAAAAAAAGGACATCAATTCCGATAAAAGCGTCTCGTATTTTGAAACCAATATTTTAGAATAATCTGCTTGCTGCAATAGAATAGTTCTGCGCAAAAGAATCATGAATAAAATCACCAACGAAGAAGTTAAAAAAAATAAAATGCAGCAATAAAGCCCATATTTTAGTTTTTCCTCGCTCACAAAAGCCGTGATGTGCTGTACCTTTTCATTGGGTACAGCTACTTTTCTGAGTGCGTCTTTAGCTTGGATTAAAAAATCTATTTTCATTATATTAAAATCTAAAACCTACCCCAGTATCAAAAATGAAACGCGATTGCCATGAATTATCCGTTTTACTCTTATTTCTTTCTATTGAAACACTCCCCATCAGTCGCCAACGATTCCCCATCCACTGGCTGGTGAGGATAGAAGCAACCCTCGAATTGATGATAAAACTATCAAATTGCTGGCTCAAAATGGTGTTCGTATTGGACCCAGTGCCCAATGTACCCTGCCAATAACTTTCAGTATCTTTTAAATAATATCTGTAATTGAGGATGTGTACATATCCGCCCACATTCGTTCCGTTGATTTTTGAAATGCTGTACGCTACTCTGTGCGCCTGTTTCTGATAAGAGAGCCCCCCCCTCAGTACAGTGGACTTTTCGTAAGGTTCAAACAGCACGGGCGATTTTACTTGAAAAACCCGCATACCCAGTTCAGCTTCCCAATATTTTTTAAAATTGAGGAAATAGCTGCCGCCATAAGTCAAATTCGGGAAAACTTTACCATCTGAGTAACCAAATATCAGTTGGGCGTAGCCTTTTCTACCAATTTTGGGATACAGCTGCATCATATATTGATTGCCCTGTTTACCAAAGCGGCTTGCATAATTGACCGTTGCCACTACCGACATTGCGCGCATCCGACGAACCAGTTCAAGACTGCCCGTTTGCCAATCTTTTTGTTGCGTCTTAAAATCATAATAGCCCGCGTACAAAGAAAGAATAGTGGTTTTCGATTTCAAAGAAGCAATGTTCCAAAGGTTAGGCAGCTGATTTTTAACTGGGCGAAGGGCTTGCTCTGCCTCTTTAAAACGGAGCTGCTCAATCAATCCAGAAGCATAATTTTTAATAAAAATGGCGGAATCAATGCCGATAGACGGGTTTTTTAATTTAGAATCGGCTAATTTTGATAATGCATATTTGGCAGTTTTTTCTAAACCTTTCCAGTTTTTTGACCATAGATAAATATCTGATAAAGCACTCATGGCGTCCCAATTTCGGGTTTGGTTATTCAGCACCATCAAAGCATTTTTCTCAGCATTGGGGTAGTCATTTTTCCATGCGTACACACGCCCGAGCAATAAGCGCATTTCCATATCCTGAGGATGCTCTTCGCAAGCCCGGTTGAGAACAATAATAGCCGTATCGTATTGTTTTTGAAAAGCCAATTCACGACCGATTTTGTAGAGAGAATCGGCGGTTTGTGCAAAGGAAGAGGTGTAGAGAAGAGTTAAAAAGGCAATAGACAATAGCCTCAACAGGTATTGTTTATCTTGAAAATGCCTCAAAATAGGTGGAAAATAAGTCATCAGAAAAAGGGTATTCCCTAAGCCCTGATAAAACGATTGACACGCGCCACTATTTCATTGAGCCTAAGAGGTTTTACGATATAATCATCTGCACCCAATTTTAATGCCGAAATTACAGAATTTTCTAATCCGATAGTAGAAACCACCACTATAGGCACTTTGCTCTCTTGAATGTTGCGGATAAAACTGATCAACTCCATACCATTGGCATACGGCATCAATAAATCCGTTACCACCATATCGGGCTTCTCTTTTTCAAAAACCTGCATGGCAGTTTGACCATCAATAGCTGTCACTACAGTGAACCCAGCGCGGCTGAGATATAAGTGGAGCGTTTTTAGAACCATTGGTTCATCTTCGGCTATGAGTATTTTCATTATAAGATTCGTTACTGGATTATAATTAATTCGCTGTTCTAATTTTTTCTAAATTGTAAGTTTTGCTTGCAACGGAGCAAGCTCCGCAACTACCCTAATCTATGCTGCAATAACCTTTATAGTAGTCTTTAATCTGTCTAATTCCTTTTTTAAAATGGGCGTGTAAAGGGCTATTTTATCATTGACCAAGGTTATAATATTCTTGATTTCAGAATAAGAATATCTTGAAATATTCTTTTCTAAATCCATAAATATCTTTTCAATATCCGTCATACCCACCATCGAAACGGCTGGTTTGAAACGGTGCGCCATTTCTTTTATCAATAAAATATCTCTATCCTCCACGGCATCCATGATACCCGACCAGTGCGGTAACGACTCATCTAAAAATGTTTCAAACATCATTTCAGCGTGTTCAATATCATTGCCATACAAGCTGAAAAGATAGTCCGTATCCAATCGTTTATCGAAGTAAAAAGTATTTGCAAGTGTCTCTTTTGTTATGTTGTCCCTTTTTTTATGCGCTGCCAACGCTTGATGAATCCGACTCACCAACCCCTCAGTATTTAAGGGCTTAGGCAATACATCCGTTATGCGACAAATGATTGCTTTTTCTCTATCCGCACCTGCTGCTGACATTCCTAAAATAGGGATATCGCGATTTGCATTTACGGTATTTCTAATTTGAAAAGCAGCATCGTAGCCATCCAAATCAGGCAATCTCAAATCCAATAAAATTATATCAAACCCTTCATTAAACGCTTTTGCCAAGGCTTCTCTACCCGTTTTAACAATAGTTAGTTGCGCTTCACTTTGATTTAAAATGGTAGATATGTACTTGATATACACATTATCATCGTCCGCGACGAGTATTTTCACTCCTTTTAAAGCACTTACACCCAAATAAGCTACTTTCTGGGACGCTTTAAATTGCGCGATTTCGTAAGGCAAAGAGAGCGTAAAAGTGGTGCCAATACCCACCTCACTTTCCACGCTGATGATGCCGCCGTTTTGTTCCACAAGGTCTTGAGCATTCGCTAAGCCCAAGCCGTAGCCATCGGAATTAAATTTTGTAAAATGCCTGAATATATTTTCTTGATTTTCCTTTTCAATGCCAATGCCCGTATCCAACACACTAAAGGTCAGAACCACTTGATTGTTCAACCGCTTTTCAGAGCTGACATAAAGTTCTATTTTTCCTGCGTGAGTAAATTTGCCCGCGTTGTGTAAAAGATTGGACAGGATGCGATGCAACGCTGTCTTATCCCCTTTCACCGTAGAAGGTACTTTTCCTTCTATTTTAAGCTTCAATTCAATGGGTTTATCTTGAATAGTTAAGCGAAAAGTACTAAAAATGGCTTCGAGCGTTTCATTTACATTGAAATTCTCTTTTTTAGGTTGCATTTTATGCGCTTGATTTTGGTCAAGCATCCGACCCATAATTGCACCCAATTCTTCCGCCGATTTTTTCAATAATTGTACTATCTCCGCTTGCTCAATACTGAGGGGGGTGCCTTCGAGTAACGACGACATACAAAACACGCCATTGGCTAATGCTTTTATATCGTGGTTAGCGCCAGCACTTTTATTGTCTTTTTCCTCAAATGAATCAAGCTTATCCAACATACTTTTCTAAATTTAACACTTTAATTTGGGCGTTTTAAGCTAATTCAATTGCGAATTAGCTTATCACCCATCATTTATCACCTATGTTTTTATGGTATCATTATCTTAGTCGTTGTTCTACCTGTAGCTGTTGTTACCGCTGCGATATAAACACCCGACGGTAAATTATTCAAATTAAGCATCATTCGGTTTCTGCCTTTCGCCAATTCCTCTTTGCGTTCGATGACATTCATGCCTTGCATATTGGTCAAGGTTACTAAAGCCATACTTCTTTCTGTGATATCAAAAGTCAACTCCGTATTTTCAGAAGAAGGGTTCGGGAATGCCGTCATAATGCCCTTTTCACCGAAATTTTTAATCGTTTTATTGTCAAAAGCAACGTTGGATAAAGCCAATTCAAATGGTTTAGCCGTCTGACCATCACCTTTCATCGTGAATACCACGTTCACCAAATCATTCGCTTTTATCGGTTCAGTAGTCCCATTTGTAAAGTCTTTTAATGCCAACGTATAATTTTGCTCTTCATTAAAAAGGCGAACTTCCGCCCGATATTGTTTCGTAAAATCAGTCACTGACTTTTTCACCAAAGTCACTTCCACTATGCCCGAGCCCATGCCCGTGAAAGATATATTTTTGAAACCCGTGATATCCGCTTCAATATTCGCTGGGCGAAGTGAACGATACACTGATACATAATCCTTCAACTGGCCCCTCAATATTGGGTTGCGTTCAAGGGTAAAAATGCTCGTTCCATCCAAAGGCAAACCTGTATTGACACTGTATTTCTCTAATTTATTCTTCGTTTTATCGTATTCCACACCCCAAACGCCATCTGCTACATAAAGCGCATCAAACTCAGGTGATTTTTCATTCCTAACCGTGAAACCCATATCAAAAATGCTGCCCACGAATACTTGCACCGTTTCTTCTTCCGAACCATCAAGTATTACTTGCTTACTGAAATTCTCTCTTGCACTCGTTTCAGCACTCGTATAATTGCCTTTTAACGTTAAAACGCGAGCGTTTAATGGATTATTGACAGTTAACGTCAACACACCATTATCATAAAAACCTTTTTTAACATACACTTGCGGAACTTGTGGCATATCCGAACCTTTTACATTCAAATACTGCTCCTTAAATTTTAATAAAACCTCTTCTACTACCTTTTGAGAAAGATGCGGGGCTTCTGCCCACACTTGAAAATTCCAAAATTCAGATTTAGAAGGATATTCATCTATTGACCAACGGCTCAAAACCGTCACCGTATTATCATTTTCTTTAGCCACCGCAAAGCTGATATTGTATTCAAAAGCCCCATTTTCACGCTGTAAAACAGAGCGAATAAAAGGCATATCATCTATCATCATCGTTTCAGTGTAGAGCAAAGTAGAGCCAATCAAGCGGTCGCAAATAACTTTTGTGTGGTCATATACCTTATTTTGGGTTTTAGTAGTCAACACAGCCGCCACGCGCTCTTGAGTAACATCATCAAAATAATCCACTGAAAGCACTTTTTGAGCGTTCGTGATACCAATCAAATCCTTTGGCGATGAAATACGCGCAGAAGCGGGCTCAAAGAAAGGCTGCTGTGGAATAAATTGCTCTAACTCAATATCACCACGCGTTTCCAGAGCTCCTTTTTGAGGTGCAATAAAAGGTTTCAAATCATCCGGATTTTCAAAAGAAATGGTCTTTCCAGAGGCAGATACTGAGGGGGTCTTCACTCTATTGAAATTACGCGCTGCGATAGCCGAAGCCAAACAACCATCACTTTCAAGTCCACCTGTATTGCCCGATGAAATAGTCGTCGGCGTTCCTACTGTCAAAGGCGTAGTGCCAATTAAAGCTGTAACTGGTTTAGCGGTGACGTAAAAAACAGCGTCATTAAAATCATTATCGCCGCCGCTGGTATTGCGCGGTAAATCTTCAAAACCAATTATCAAAAGCCCTGATGAATCCCGCAATAAAACGCTGTGTTGGCGTTTAGTGGGGTCTGATTCAGGATTGAAATTAGAATTAGAGTAAAAAAAGTATTTATTTTTAGTAACAATGGTTCCTTTATCAAAAGCGTTCGCAATCAGCACAAAACCAACGCCTGTATTTTTAGGAAAGCGACCTAAAAACACTTTATCGCCTTTCTTCAACGTTCCATCATCTGCGGAGATATTCGGAAAAACAATCGTGATTTCATTGATTTTAGGCGCTTTGGTTGGAGGTGCGCTAAGGCTATATGTATAAAAACCCAAGGTGTTTTTATACCCGGCTCCTTCATCCACGAATGTAATCCACACATCTGTGGTATCTTGCAATTTTACATCAGTGGTGTTTCCAACCGATAAATATTCAGGATGATACTGCGGGACTGGGTAACTTTCAGGTAATGAAAGAGATATTCTGCGGCTCAAAGCCGTAGAAACTACATCGCTCGGCGCTAAGTAATTCGGCCTTCCCGAAGCAGCAAAAGTTCCCAAATACTTAAAACTTTGGGCAGTGAGCGATTGGGAGTTAAAAATTATAAATACATAGGCTAATATGTAAAATGTAAGATTCTTTTTCATGAACTGATATAATATTGTGAAATAATTTCCTTGTGAATTCTTCGAATACATTGTGAAAACTATTCCCAACTGAATCCATTTTAACACTAAAATGCAGATTTAGTGACTACCTCAAAACATGATATTAAAGATTCTATTATCCTATAAAATATTGGCTACTAATTTATATTAAAATTGATTTTAAACTCAAATCGGCTATTTCTGTATGCTTTTCGTGGTATATGTAGATACACATAAAATAGGGTTAATTCACTCAAAACCCTGAGCGAATTAACCCTTTTTTATGTGTATCCATTGAAATAAAACTACCCTACTCTTTTATTTTATACCCTTCTAAAGCAAAATATAGGATATAAACGAAGCAAATTAACGGTAATATCATAGCTGCCTGTGCTCCATACGATTGATATAAAAGTCCCGTCAAAGGCGGTACAAATGCCGCACCTACTATGGACATAATCATCAATGAAGAGCCTAATTTCGCTTCTTGTGCGGGTAAGCCTCGCGTACCCAATGCGAAAATAGTTGGGAACATGATGGACATGAAAAAGTAAACCACCATAAAACAAATCAATGCTGCCAAACCACTTGTGAACATCGCCCCTAAAAGTGAAACAATAACACCCACCGCAAATATCGCCAATAAACGTTCAGCAGGAATGCGTTTCATCATCCAAGTACCCGCAAAACGACCCACCATGAATAGCACTAAAGCCGCCGAGGCATGCAATGACGCTATTTGTTTGAGTGACATATCGCTTGTGACTCGATAGATGGAATTAACGATACCCACGTGTTCTTCATTCGATACCGATTGTTTAAAATCCACGAAATAGCCCCAAATCGCGGTCTGACCACCGCAGTAAAAAAAGATGCCTAAAGCACCCAACACCAAATGACGATGCCTAAAAAGACCTTTAAATGAAACATCTTTATCAAAACTCACCACTTTGGCACCCTTCGCTGGGGTTACATCCGACCCAATTTCAGGCATTTTAGTGATAGCAAATAAAAATGCTACAAATAAAACCAAACCCGCCACCACCAAATAAGGCATCTGAACAGAATGTGCCTCGGCTATCCGAATAGCTTCTGCATCTTGAAAAGGCATGGCATTCAGTTGGTCACGCGTATATTCTTTATTTGAAAAAATGAATAAACTGCCTATTATGGGGCCCAATATGATACTTGTACCATTAAAAGATTGGGCAAAATTGACCCGCCATGAGCCCGATTTTTCATCACCCATTACGGTCATATATAGGTTAGCCGCCGTTTCCAAAAACGCCAAACCACTCGCAATCACGAATAATGCAAATAAAAAGAAGCCATATGCCCGCACTTCTGCTGCGGGATAAAATAAAATAGCGCCAATGGCGTACAATAATAAACCCGCAATAATTCCCTTTTTATAACCGTATTTCTGCATAACCAAGCCCGCTGGCAAAGCCATGACGAAATAACCAATGTAAAAAGCAGAATCCACAATACCCGCCTGTGCGCGACTCAAATCCAGAGCCGTTTGAAAGTGCTTAATTAAAGAGCCATTTAAGCTATTTGCCAATCCCCAAAGAAAGAATAGACTCGTCACGAGGATAAAAGGAATGAGATAACTGTTCTTGTTGTTCTGATTTTCCATTTTTTGTTTGATTGTGTACAATTTTTCGTTTTTAAAAGCAATGGTTGTAAATATAAACACCCCCTCAGTATTTTCATTAAAATAGGGCATTTTAATTCTAAAAATTAAGTGTGACTTTTCACACAAACGTTTGAAAAAATATTTTTAGAAAAAATGTCACGTTCTCGATGCTCCTGGATTATATAAATGTAAGCCGCTTAAAAGTGGCAATTTTAAAAAAATCTCTTGAACAAAATTTTAAATCAAAAATCTTATGAAAAATTTAATCTTCGCTTCAGCATTGGCTTTATCAACTTTCGCAATCTCTCAATCTGCAACTGCAAACACTTACCCCTCAATATCCAACGCCTATGAGGCGGTGGAAAATACAATGAAACCTAAAGTCAGAATTCGCCTTTCGTGGAAAGATGGTTTTAACTTTGAAATCGAAATCACTTTCAGAACGGTTCCCGGTGGCGATGATAATACAACGGGTGAGTTGACTGCTAAAAAAGGAATCAATCAATCTGGCATAAAGAGAAGCTCCGCAATAGAGATTGCAAGTTGGTCATGGGGCGCTAGCAATCCAACCATGTTGAATGGTGCAACAGATATAGTGGTTACAAAAGGCGTCACTTTACCCGACGGAACAGTTATCAATGTCGGCGACCGCTTGGTGATGAATGGCAATGGCTTTTCAATAGTATCCCCGCGTGACGCTGCCAGTGGAATGGCAACGGGTAAGAGATAAGAGTATGTTTTCTAAAAGTCCCGTTTTTATACAATAGTTTCAATAAAACAAAATGTTTTATTGAAACTATTTGTTTTAAATATATTATATTTGCATTCTCTTTCGGATTTTTCAAATTGCTTGGGAATGAAATACTATAATTTTAACAACGCCCTCATCGTCGTTCTGACGGGTGAGTTAGCCATTTTATGTGCCATTGAAAATATTACAATCAATGAGCAAACTTACCAAAAGCTTCACAGTGATTTTATTGTGGTGAGTCGCCATTTTAAAAATGTGCCGAATGCTTACATCCCTATCTCAAAAAATCAGGCGATTGCTCTTTATCATCGTTTGAGGGCTCAAAGCTCTATCTATATTTATGCCTACGAATTGTGGGAAGCCATCCGAAAAAAAAGGAAAATTCAAGTGTCATCAAGCGTCATTATGAACTCCGTTTTGATTAGCATGGCAGAGCGCGAATTGGGCGTATATCCTCAATATCATAATAAGCCTTATTTCTGGCGGAAGACTCTGCCCAATGAAAATTAAGCGACCTCGATAATAGAGATTTTGACTTGAAATATGCCCCCGCAAAGCATATTTATAGCCCATTCTATACCCTTTTTTTATTAAAAATAACTCAAATGTCTTTTAATAGACTGCTTTTTGTACCCCGAAATTGGTAGAATATTTGTTTAACTAAGGTTAGATACTCCCCCCTCAGTATTCTTCTATTTTTTAGAACGGAAAATAAATCCTTCACTAATATTTAAATGTGACATTAAATATATTAAAAAACAGATTAAATATTATAAATAAAGGAACTTTAAATAATCATAAGTATTTGATTATTAACCGATTGCAATAAAAAATTCAGATTTTATTTTTTATCACTTTTCATAAATGAACTCCAATTTTTAGTTGACAATATTTTATTCTATTTAAATTAACATAAAAGAGAAAACTCATTTAACCGATATAATTCCATGATGAAAAGAAAGGTGCATATCCCGATGCTCAGCCGTTTTTCTAATTTTTTAAACTTATTTTCAAGTTTAATCATAATTTTTTTCTTTCTTTTTTCTTTCATTTCAGAAGGAAATGCGCAGTGTACTGTGGTTGCTAATGCTGGTATTGACAAGACTGTTTGTCAAGGTGGTAATACGACTTTGGCTGCTACTGCAAGTGGTGGCACGGCTCCTTACTATTACAATTGGAATGGAAGCTCAGCTGGTTTGAATTATGCCTATTATACAGGTGTGTGGTCAACTTTACCTGATTTCAAAACATTAACACCGGAATCTACTGGAGGTGTCAATAATTTTGATATTTCAGTTGTAGGTGGAGGAGATTATTTTGCGATGAAATTTTGGGGTAATATCAATATTGCCACGGCAGGTACTTATACATTTTATACCGACTCTGATGATGGAAGTAAGCTTTTTATAGACGGTTCATTGGTCATCAATAATGATGGTATCCATGCTGGTCAAGAACGTTCTGGCACTAAAACACTTACAGCGGGTTTACACTTTATAGAAGTACAGTTTTTTGAAAGAGAAGGATCTGAGTCCCTGAGTGTGCAATATGCAGGCCCTAGTATCTCTAAGCAAACTATTCCCGATGGCATACTAACGACTGCCGGTTCGCTCGATAATTCTTACTCAGTATCACCAACAAATTCTGGAACATATACAGTCACAGTGATAGATAGTAAAGGTTGTACTTCGACTGATGCTATGAATATAACTGTACCAGGCTCCACCGCCAATGCCGGTACAGATATTTATCAATGTAATAATGCTAATTTTACATTAAATGCTGTCACCCCCTCAGTAGGTAGCGGCACTTGGAGTGTAATTAGCGGTACTGGTACTATTATAACACCAACAAATCCAACATCAACGGTTACAGGTGTTCCTGCAGGTTCAAGTATGAGTTTGAAATGGACTATCACGGCGAGTGGGTGCCCTGCTACCGATACTCTTGTGATATTGTCTGTAGCGTAATATGTTCCGGCGGCGGTGCGTCTCCACGCTGGCTGTGCATTTTATGCTACAGACAAAAGAAAAGTGTACAAAAAAGGCTAACAAGCATCAGTCATAATCGGATGCATCGGCTCAATAGCGTCGGTTGTGGAATGAACGGTTATATATATAGCAAATAGAGATGACGTCAGAGGTCTCTGTGTTCAGGGTCACACGGGGGAGATTATCGCGTTGTCGTACAACACCACTGGTACGCAGGTCATCACGGGCTCTTTCGACGGAACCACCGCCGTGTGGGACGCGCACAACGGAAAGTACGCGATCGTTTGGTTTTTCTGCCTCTATTATAAATTGTGTCAACCTGCCAACTCTGCCGACTTAGGCGTTAGAATAACAATTTTGGCCGCCCGCAGGCGGTTCATTTTTATGCTGCAGACAAACAGAAAAGGTGTGAAGAAAAGTTTACAAGCATATAATAGATTATTATATATATTCTAGAATAAAAGCATATAATAT
>JANPHO010000743.1:0-4068 GCA_031424515.1 Saprospiraceae bacterium | reverse complement strand
GTGCAGTTTTTAGAGCTAAATAACGATTCCATAACCTGTTGCACTTGAATATTGATTTCACCTCGTGGATTTTCATCTCAACATTTTAAGTGTTTTAGAAATATATAAATAATGGTATTATTAGAATTCGATTGTCAAATTAAGCGTTTGAAAAACTTTTTTCATGCCTATTTTCCTGTCGTCAAATGTTAACGTCAACCAATTTTTATCCCCTCTAACAAACTCAATTGTAGGATCCTCTTCAAAAAAACGAAGAAACTGATTTTCAATAGTTGACTCGTAGTGAAAAACGGTTTTTGTTAAAAATTGTAGCCCATTACTATGTGTGATCGGTTCCGTTTCATTTTTCTTTTGTCCTTTGAATGGTAGCCTGAAAGTCCAAGGCAAATTAGGTTGTGCGTCGTTTTTCAAAATATCAATAACCAATCCCTGTGGGAAATATTGAGGTTGATAGGTGAAAACATTTTCGAAAAGTGGGTCTGTTTCTTGCGTATTCACAAGGCAAAGCCCGAAAGGTGAATAGTTGTTTTCTGTAAAATTTGCTCTTTGCCAAAGCCCCGTTGGTTCAATTGATGCACTCATTATTTCGGTTTCATTATGAACCCAAAGGATTTCTAAAAAAAAATTGTTGAAATAAAATTTCCGATTAGTTGTGCCCTGCCCAACGTGTACACGAGAACTTCCTTCGGATAGTCCAAATTCAATAAGTTGTTCAGCGACTTTTCCATTGTCGTTAGTGAAAATAAAGATGTGGTCAATGTCCATATTAAAAAACTGTTATTATAAATATCTATACAACCGAATTGATTTATTTAACAACTTGAATAAGAAATGGTTGATTTTAAGAAGGCCCTTCAGTATTTCTACCCTTTTTCCAATAAAAGATGCTTGACTACCTGTTTGATAATCAAGCGTTTGTGGCATTATAACCCCTCAGTATCCAGTAAGATTCCAAGTGTTTCTACTCTCCAAATCGACTATTTTTATTAATAATTTTCAGAAACAAACTCGGTTTAATCCGTGAGCCTTACAAACCTGATAGTGTTGATAGAAATAAGGTTTTTCAAACACGGCTTGAATTATTAATACCTGAAATCATTACAAAATATAATTTTCCTAAAGATAAATTTATTATTGGAGGGCACTAAAATAGTTAATTCATTAATTTAAATTGATGACAATTATTAGATTTGTTCCAAGATAATTTCAACATTTGTATATTGAAATCCATTATTTAAAACAGTTTTTATTCGGTGGTATTATTTAAACTACAAAGGCCAAAATGGAAAGTGAATATGACAAATTTAGAACGGAACTCGCCTTAACGTTGATAGATGTAGGAGCTACCAATATCCAGTTTACAAAAGAAAGCTGGTTAGTGAATTTTCAAATGAACGGCCGTAAATTCTATTGTTTTTTCGATGAGGGTATTGACTGTCATCGGGAGTTCGGGGAACCATTCTTCTCCCCTCTTGATTGGGATAAAAAATTATTAAACGAGCTGCGTTACAAATTGCAAAATGACTCAGCTGAAAATTTTGAGTAAAATTATCCAGGATATAGCAATTATGGTAGTAAAGAAAATGATGGTTTTCTTTACTACCCTATTTTTCAATTTCTGAATATTTCGTATTTGTGTTCCATTCTTTTTTTAATCACATTAAGAAAATGAGCATAATGCGCCTCCTTCCCGAATACCCAGTACGTGACAAAAAATTATCGCCACCGCTGTAATCATGCTCAATTATTTGGAAGCTTTCCCAACTACCGTTCACAGATTTTATTCTATGAACACAAAGATGTTATCCACCACAACTGTCTCGAAAAAGCCGAAGGTTAACTCGATCTCCCTCTAAATATTTTACATTACAAATTCACTTTTTGCAACCTTACCGTTAGTTCCTTCGTAATCTCATTTTCTTCATCATTAACGTTAAAATTAACGTTATCACACCTATTTTTCAGGATAACTCTGGCGTTATCGTTAATATTAACGTTAATAACCGCATTTTAATCAATTTTACCAAAAACTCTCAGCTATGAAGAAAATTAGAAAACTACCCAATATTGAGCTTTCAAATGTAGAACACGATAATAATAATTCAGAAAAAGATGAGAAGAATCAGCGAGTACATTCATTTATACTATTCGTACTTTTCATGGCTATTGTATATTATTTTCGAGATGTCATCGATAAGCTATATGAGGTCTTCGCTGGAACGGTTTCTAAAAAGACTCTCCGTAAACGTTATAATGTCGATGCTAAAACTTTCAATAAATGGGTGGAAATATTTTGTAGTTCCGCTATCGACTTCGAGGCTTATAAAAAACGTAGAAAGTTAACCAATACAACTTGCCTCGCCATCGAGTCCATTTTAGGAACTCCCTCTGAGAAGATGCCAATATTGTCGAAAAGTGAAATAGTAGAAGCGGCAGATTGTTCATACGAATTGCTAAGAAAGGCTATCCACTCCCATCAAAGTCAATTCAAAATAACACCCGAAGTTTTTAAATCTCTAAACTCTTTCCCGCCTAGAATTGCCCAACATATTTTAAAAAAATACAAAAGCATTCAACGTGCTCATCTTTTAGAAATGAAAAAAGAGGCAGAACAAATACACGAAAGATTGCTATCGCGGAAAGTTTGAGTTTACATTGACTTCTCATTGTCTCGGCTTTAACTTTGCATGTATTATTTCATTTCATAAATTCAAAACGCAATGTCAAAACATAATAACAAAGTAATGGTTGGATTCCGAATGAATCCTGAACTAAAAGAGGTAATTATGGCTGAAACCAAACAAAGAGATGATGTATCTTTTTCGGCTTACCTCGAATCAATCGTAATCAATAGAGCCCATAACTCGGCTGATATTGATAAAATGAAAGAAAAGATTTTTGAGTTAGAATCTAAGATTGCTGAGATGCATCAACAAAATGCGAAAGTATCGGAGGCCTCTAACCCAGAAGATTTGGATGCCCCAAACTTATCCAAGGAGTTAATGGAAAAAGGTCTCGAAAACAGAATGCTCAAACAGCGTAACGCTGAGTTGAGCCTAAGCCTCAATAACGCTTTAAAGGAGCGGGATGTGGCCATGAAAATTAATGGAAAACCTATTCCTCATTGGATCTCTACTAATGGTTATAATCTATTAGTTCAAATTCTTGCAAAAATTCAAAAGATTTATCCCCATCATACTTACGAACAGGTGCTTTTGTCTTCTGTTGGAATGGTGGACTATAATGAAAAAGAACCAACTTTTATCATAGCTACGCTTGATATGTTTTGGAAGTGTAACACTAATTTCTTAACTAATTTAAAACAAAAAGAGTCAAAATCATGACACGGGAAACTTTTAATCGGCTAATCCTCTGGGGATTGATTTTAGGTGCTATCATATTTTCGAGATTTTATTTCTTGAAATCTGAAAACAGAAATCTAAAACAAGAAAATTTGCTACTTAAGAATGGAGATAATCGTCCATCACCAAAGTAATTTTATTTTCTATTGCTTCCTTTTATTCATAAGGAGCAAAGCTTTTAAAGCTTCAAAAGCTACCTGTACTAAAAACAGGTAGCTTCTTTTATTGGAACTGAAATTTTTCATAAACGCGCCACTTCCATACTGATTCAATTGCTCCTGGCTCGCACGTGGTTTTGGATAGTTGAAAAGTCCACGTTTTGAGATTCAGGATTTTTGAATATTTGGTGCAACGATATAAATGAAAATGACGAGAATATAAAATTACAAAATATTATTTGGCTTTTTTAAGCAATGCATTTGAGTCATAGCCTTTAAGTGTTTTATAGTTCTTTTTTGAAACCACCTTTTTACCCGTTACTGTTTCCAGTCGTTTCTGTGATTCCCCAGCTGCTTGGCCGTCTTTTAAATCGCTCATAGATTTTACAACTAAATTCAGTACGAAATATTTTTTATTTTGATGAAGTATCAGAATTCGATAAATAGGGCTTTTTAAAAAATCAAAACCTTGGGGGCTTAAAACAGGGCTATTATTTTCTTATTCCTTTCTTCTTTTGTTAATTTAAACGGACGTTTACTTTAACATC
>JANPHO010000742.1:0-5470 GCA_031424515.1 Saprospiraceae bacterium | reverse complement strand
CATCAACGACCTGTCCTCTTACGGTAGTAACTTTTTGGGCTGATAACGAAAAACTTGAAATGAGTAGTAACCAAACGATGGTCATCCTCATACGTAATGTTGCAGTAGTTTCCATGTTGAAAACTTTAAATGTAAAAATTTGTCGAGTGATAGAAAATATTGATTAAAATAATCAACAGTTATACGAATAAAAACGGGAAATAGATCTTAAAATGAGACAATGTTGTCTCCTTTGTTTTTTTAATATTACTTTTAAATGCCTACTTACCAATAAAAAATTTACCACAAAATTGCGCTTATTTTAAATATCTCCGCAAAAGAATATGGCTGAAATGGACAAATAGAACTATGAATGGCAAAAATTGCACGCTGAATGGGATAATTATATCCGCTTTTCGTCAATAATATTATCGGAGTAGTTAAAAGTCAGTTACAAGTTAGTCATCAGAATATTCGTCTAATCAGTTGATTCACCTTACTAAACAACTATTTCTTCATTTTCGTTGCCTTCTTCCTCAATTTGTGTAAAATCTTGATCAACAATGATTTTTTCCTTAAACACAACGTGTTTGTTATACAGCAAAATCAATGACCAAACGGATGCGGCAGCCGCAATCCGAGATGTCCAAGCATCAATACCTAAAAATGTATTAAAAAACCAAACAGCATATACATTTAAAACCAAGCCGAGCAAAATACCCAAAACATATTTGATAATAAACGTCTTAGACTGAGGGGTGTTTTTTATTTTAAAAACCCAAGCGCGGTGTAAAAAAAAGGCAACAACAGCGCCCACCAAACGCCCAACAATAGTTGATTGAACAGCCGTTGCGTCACCATAATTCAAAGCGTAGTGAAAAGCTGAGAAATCTACAGAGGTCGCTATGACGGATGTAGAGGCATATTTGCCCACCAGTTTCGTGATTTTCTTCACTTTAATTATCCAAGACGATTGAGTCAACATTTTATTTGATTTCGGGTGAAAAATTCTTTTTCAACTGTTTAGAAGACCGATAAATGATTAACAGTCACAGCTTAAATACGTGCTACTGCATACTCAAAATGATTATTTGTAAAATAATATTGGCATAAACACCCGCTAAAACATCGTCTAACATCACGCCCCAGCCGCCTTCAATAGACTCTAATTGACGGATACCCAGCGGTTTCGCAATATCAAAAAATCTAAAAAGGATGAAACCTACAATGAGGTTGAAGCCGGTGAGTGGAAGCCCTAAAACGGCTATCCAAACGCCAATCATTTCATCAATAACGACTTGTTTGGGGTCTTCGCCCCATTCTTTTTGCAGATAGTCAACACTTTTTACGCCAATCCACGTAAAAAGGATGATAAGGAGGGATAAAAATAGCGTAAATACTGAGGGGGGGATATTGAACCACATGAATGGCACCAGCAGTAAAATAGCTTCCGCCGCGCCCCAAGTACCGGGCGCGACGGGTAGCCAACCTACTCCAAATCCACTAGCCATGAATTTGTAAAAGCTCTTCATATTCTTTTTGAAGGTCCTCGTAATACTCCAGACCCAAGTGAGTGATTAATTCTTCGCCCATCATAAAGCGCAATGTATTTTCCAATTTGCTCAATTGTTTGAAAATATCATTTTGTGCGGGCAATCCCGGTGCAGTTTGGGGTGCTTTTAAATAAAAAGACAACCATTCTTGAATACCAGACATGCCTGCGCGTTGCGCGAAATCAAGGAATAAAGCCAAATCTAAAACGATAGGCGCTGCCAAAATGGAGTCACGGCAAAGGAAATTGATTTTAATCTGCATCCCGTAGCCTAACCAACCGAATATATCAATATTGTCCCAACTTTCTTTATTATCGCCGTGAGGAGGGTAGTAGTTGATGCGGATTTTATGGTAAATTTCACCGTACAACTCAGGCTGCAATTTTGAATCAAAAATACCTTCTAAAACACTTCCTTTGGATACCTCTTTTGATTTGAAGTTCTCTGGGTCATCCAACACGGCACCATCTCTATTGCCTAAAATATTGGTCGAAAACCAGCCTTTTACGCCCAATGCACGCGCTTGTAAACCGGGTGCAACAATGGTTTTCATCAAAGTTTGACCCGTTTTGAAATCTTTGCCAGCAATAGCCGTTTTAGTGAGATACGACAATTCGAGTATCGCAGGAATATCGCACGTCAAGTTAGGCGCACCATTAGCGAACGGAATACCCATTTTCAGAGCCGCATACACATAAACCATGCTCGGTGCAATATTCTCATCGTTATTGCGCAAGCCTTCCTCAAAAGCTTCTAAAGTTTGGTGAACTAACGATGGCTCAATGTATGCTTCAGTAGAAGCACACCACACAATTACGAGCCTATCACAGCCATTTTCTTCTTTAAAACGGCGCATATCTTCCATTAATTGCTCCGCCAAATCCATTTTTGTAGCGCCTGTTTTGATATGTTGACCATCCAAATTACGGACGAATCTTTTATCAAAAACCGCAGTCATGGGTTTTATTTGTTGTAAATCCTCTTTCAAAGATTCCACTAAATAGCGGTCAAGCACTTTTGCTTCCAAAGCGGCTTCATAGACATTATCGCCATATACATCCCAACCACCGAAAACGATGTCGTTTAAGTTAGCGAGGGGCACAAAATCTTTAATTTTAGGATTGCGGTCTTCAGTGCGTTTTCCCAATCGGATATTGCCCATTTGGGTCAATGAACCGATTGGCAAAGCCATTCCTTTGCGTGATGCAATAACGCCCGCGATAAAAGTGGTAGCCACAGCCCCCATGCCTGGCGTCAGAATGCCTAATTTTCCCGTAGCAGGTTGTATTTTTATTTTTTTTGACATTGGTGATTTCGAATTTAAAATATACGAAATAGGTTTATTTAAAATTTTATAATAGTTTTTTACAGCCAACCCTGATTTTTATACCATTTTACTGCTTCTTCCATCCCCGAATAGAGGTCATACTGAGGGGTGAATTTTAAATCAGTAAAAGTTTCTTTCATGTCGCAGACCCAACTTTCTGCCATCAATTCATTCAATTTGTTTCGATTCAGCATAGTAGGCGTTTTTCTTAAATCACCCACTTTTTCTGAAACGAAAGCCGCCAGCTTAACTACACCCAGCGGTATTTTTATTTTAACGGTTTTTTTACCTAAAACAGTACTAATTGCCCTGCCTAAATCTGCCGTTGAATACATTTTTCCATCAGTAGCAATGTATTTTTTTCCAACATGACCATATTCAAGCGCAGCAAACATCATATTGACTAAATCTTTGGAATATATAAAACTCAATTGTTGTGGTTTTGTTCCCAATGAAAACTCAAAACCCAGTCCAATGGGCTTAATAACGTCCAGAAACTCTTTATCACGGGGTCCAAAAACCGCAGTAGGTTGTATGGCTACCCATGGAAAGTCGTTTAAGTCAGATAAATATTGTTCAGCAGCCAATTTACTTTCACCATAATAGGTAACAGGCTGTGGTTTATTGGTTGGTGAAATGACATTATTCAATGTAGTGGGACCCAAAGCTGCAAGGCTGCTCGTAAAAAGGAACTTTTCGGGCAGTAAAGATTTATTGGAGGACCCCCTCAGTATATTGGCAAATCGGATAGTATTTTCAGCGTTGGTATCCATATAGCCTTGTCTATCAATGGCTTTGGTTGTACCAGCGTTGTGTATGACATAATCAAAACGCCCAGCTTTTTGGAGTTGCTCCGAGAGTTTCTTTTCACTTCTGAAATCCAGTTCTAAAAAATGGATTCGAGGGTCTTGCAAATATGATTTATCACTGGTGGGGCGAATAGCAGCAGTGACATCCCAGCCTTTTTTAAGGGCTTCATCCACTAATGTACTGCCTATAAAACCGCTTGCACCTGTTATTAAAATACGTTTCATTGTCTAATTAGATGTTAGATGATGGAATATAGATGATAGATGTTAAATAATGAGAACATATTACTTGGTCATTTTCTAACATCTATCATCTAACATCTAAATTGCTTTCTCGTAAAGTCGATACTTACGATATACTTTCCCGTTAATATGTTCCAAAGCCTTATTCATAGCCACATTATTCTCCAAAATCCAAGACGCTTCACCTCTTAAAATGCCTTTTTCACGGGCGGTGACTATATTTTTAACGTAAAAACAGACATCAATACCCAAACGGCGATATTCTTTTAAAGTGCCTAAAGCGAATATCCGAACGCTCTTGATTTTTTTCAATCCAAACAAAATTTTCAAAGCACCCGTTGGGAACAAACGCCCTTTTTTAATATTAATCTGAATTTCATTGACATTTGGAATTGTAATCGCTGCACCAATTGGCTTTCCGTCTTTCTCCGCAAAATAAATAAAATCAGGATCAATAATGGGTTTCAAATCACTGGCTATTTGCTTTATTTCGGCATCGGTCATGGGTACAAACCCCGTATTTTCAGCCCATGAATTATTATAAATAGGGAGAAAATTATTCAATTCCTCTTTATATTTTTTCATGTTGATTTTGCGAATCGTTATCCCTCTTTCATTCAGCCGTTTTTCTAACTTTTCACCGAAATCAACCACATCTTGCGGCATATCACGGGTTGGAAGATCATAACAAAGCAAATCAGTGAATTTTTTAAAGCCATATTCAAATAATAATTTATCGTAGTAAGGCGAATTATAGGTGTTCATAATGAACGCTGGTTCAGCAAAATTTTCTATTAAAACGCCGACCGTCTCATTGGTTGAAAAATTGGTGGGCCCTATTACATTGGTTAACCCCTCAGTACGGAGCCATTCTACGGCTGTATCGAGGAGTTTTTTAGCCACTTCGAAGTCATTGATAACGTCAAAAAAACCAAAAAAACCTTCGTTTTTACCCGTAAAAGCAATATGGTTGTTGTTGCGAATAGCGGCAATTCGCCCTACTATTTCACCATTTTTTTTAGCTAAAAAGTATTCAGCCGTGGAATGTTTGAAAAAAGGAGATTTTTTTGGATTCAATAAAGCTTCTTGTTCCATGAAAATCATGGGCACATAGTTCGGGTCTTGAGCATACAAATCATGTGGAAAATCAATGAATTGAGTTAAGTGCTTTTTATTGGTTTTGTCTAATTTGATTATTTCAATCATTGGAGATGTAGGTTTTCGTTTTTAATCATCATAGAATTGGATGATGTATTGAGGGTAGATTAGGGAAAGTTTTGGAATTTCCCTAATCTTATTGCGGATTGGAAAGAGATACAGAGGGGTAAATCCGGAAACTGAGGTTTATTCAAATAAATCTACTTAACAACACTTAACCCCTCAACATTTCTATTTTCTGACTAAAACAGTCTCATTTTCACTTTCTAAAATGCCTACTTTTATAGCACAATCGTACATGATGTCAATCGCTCTATCAATTTGTTCAGTAGTATGTGTAGCCATTAGGGAATATCGAATCAATGATTCCTCGCTTGGTACTGCTGGCGATACAACAGGAT
>JANPHO010000741.1:0-4608 GCA_031424515.1 Saprospiraceae bacterium | reverse complement strand
GTGTCACCGCTTTAAGGCGGTGGCACGGATTAATCAGAAGAATTTTATTGAAAATAGTTAAAATCTACCTTAAATCCGTGCCACCGTTTGAAACGGTGACACGGGTTTATACAAAAAATCTAAAGTGCCAAAGTAGAATTAATATGTTTTTATCAGCAATTTTCACTTTTCCCCGAGCACTCGGGGTAGTTTCTCACTCAAAAACACTGGGTAGTTTTTCACTTAAAAACGGTAATTATCATATTTTTTAAAATTGATAGTATCTAACACTGAATTGGTATTTTTGGACAAATAGTATTTTTTCATAATCTTAAAGAGTTGATTTTCAATCTATTTTAATTGCAATTGTTTAAATATATTAAAATAACTTCACCTAAAGGCTTTATTTTGGCGAAAACCATCTAACTCATTGAAAATCAATTACTTGAATCAAATTGAAAAAATCCTTATCTTTGCACTGCTTCTTTACGGCATAGATATTGCCAAAATTAAAGCATGAAAACAACTCCCCAACCTCCCCAATATTGAGCTTTAGAAATTTAATGGCATAAAATAATTTTTGAGAAACTTACAATTTTAAAAACATACACTCATTTTTGACTTTACCGATTGTGTCAAAAAAGGGATGAGAAAACACAAACAGACCTATGGAATTAAGGTATTTCTTTTCAGTACTATCAAAACGTAAATGGCTTTTATTATTATCCATGATTGTGGCGGGTGTTACAACGTGGTTCGTGGTGAGTATGCTTCCTAAAAAGTATAAAACCTCAACTGTAATCAGCACGGGCATCACTTCTCAAAATTCAATCAGAGTAGATCAAGATAATCCGTTTGTTCAAGAGTTTGAAATTGAGAACAAATTTGCGAATATGATTGAGTACATGAAATCGCGCCCAGCAATTAATGTACTGACTCGTAGTTTGATGCTCCATGATTTAAAGCCTGACTCTAATGAAGTCGCATTTCACACTCTTGACCTTGAAAAACTTCAAGTTTCAAAGCAAGAGCTTGAGAATTATGTGGCATCTTTGGAAGCCAATCAAGATACGGTGAGCAACACTTCGGGTACACTTTCCGACCAAGAGCTTCAAAATCAAAGAACGGCTCGCTCATTAGAGAAAGGTTTGGGCTATGATTATGAAACAATTTATAAATTATTGGACATTAAAAGGGTGACAAAATCAGATTACATGAGCATTGAATATGCTTCTGAAAATCCGAAATTATCCTATTTTATTGTGGATAGATACACGAATGACGTGTTGAAATATTTCCGTTCTAAAAAAACGAGCAAAGAAGATAAATCAGTTGTGTTTTATAACAAGGATTTGCAATCTAAGAAGGATTCGGTTGAAAGTTTGAACAATCAAATTTATAATTATTCAAGAGCTAATAACGTAGTGGCGCTCGTGGACCAAAGCCAATCCATCGTTTCACAGATTAAAGAAGCAGAAATGTCTTTAACTGAGGAAAGAAAAAAACTGGCTGCTTATACCGAAACCGAAAAAATTTATCATGAAAATGAAAAGCACTATGCAAGTTTCATCAGAAGAGATTATGAAAAAAGCGTTTTCAATAATGAAGAAATCGCTAATTTAGATAAAGAAATCACTGTTTTGTTGATAAAATCAGCTGATTCAGGTCAAAAGGATGAAAATATTAAAAGCAGAATTGATCAACTTAAGGAGAAAAGAACCAATGTCAGCAAAAAAATAGCTTTGAGCAAACGCGATGGCAATGACCCTGCTGTACAAAAGGATGAAGAACTATTTCTTAGATATGTGGATGCAACAAGCAATAAAAAAGCTTCAACGGAAACAATTAAGGTTTTAGAAAATGCTATTTCTAAACTTCAAAGAGAAAAAGCAAAGTTGGTAAATAATAATGCAACTTTGAAATTGTTGATGGATAGGCTCGAAATTGCTCAAGGCGAATATAAAAGTTCGGTAGAAAAGCAAAACCAAGCCAACGCCAATAAGCAAGCATCAGGTTCGGAAGAAAGCATGAGCATTATTGTCCCTGCAATGCCGCCACTCAAGGCTGAAAGCAACAAAGCGCCTTTACTCGCTGCTTTTGCGGGATTGGGCACAGGAACTATGGCAACCATGTTCATTTTTTTATTGACTTATATGGATAGGTCATTGAGTTCTCCTTTTCAGTTTTCAAAATTAGTCGGGTTGCCACTTTTAGGTTCTTTGAATAATTTGAACGCACGTAAAGTCATTAATTTCGATTATCTATTTGCGGAAGAAGAAAAGCCTTTAAAAGAAAACGAGTATTTTAAAGAATCGCTTCGTAAAATCAGGCATGATATAGAGTCAAGTGGTGAAAAATCATTTTTATTCACTTCGTTAAAAGATCAGGAAGGCAAATCTTTTACTTTGGCTGCCTTGGCTTACACTTTTAGTATGAAGAATAAAAAGGTGTTGATTATTGATACCAATTTCAAAAATAATACTTTAACGGGTTTATCCGAATCACCATTGGCAAGTTTTACAGGCGACGAAGCGGTTCTGAATTCTAAAGCAACGAAGCTTTCTATTGATATTGACCTTCCATCAGTAACAATTGTGGGCAATAAAGGTGGTCAAAATTCGCCTTCAGAATTATTGGCGGGCGTGGATTTTAAGAAGAAAATTAAGGATTTAGGTAAAAACTATGACTATATTTTCTTAGAAGCTGCCAGTTTGAATAAATATTCGGACGCCAGAGAATTGGTTGATTTTGTGGAAAGTGTAGTCGTTATATTTGATGCCACTACCACGGTCAAGCAAGTTGATGAAAATGGCATTGCTTTTCTAAAGAATTTAAATAAAAAATTATTGGGTTGTGTTTTAAATAAAGTGGACATTAAAGCTTTATCTTAATCAGCTTCCCGATGAGTATAGAGCATTAGAATGGGCATTAGTTGCTCATTCTAATGTGCTGTAAGTAGGAATAAAAAAAATACGTCATTTTAATCCAACTGCTTACAAGTAAAATCTGAACTAAAACAAACAATAATATACTGTGAAAAACAACTATTGGGTCACTTCGGGTTTCTATGCCCTTCTCAATCAAATAACGATGCTGTTCTTTAATCTCGGAACAGTCTTCATCTTATGGCGCGTTTTGGACAAACAAACCTGCTCGGTATGGGTTATTTATTTACTCATTACCTCATTTATCGAAGTCGGTCGTACAGGGTTGTTACAAAATGGCTTGATGACTTATTTGAGCAAGGCCCCTCAGTATGAACACGCTAAAATCAATACTGCTTCTCTATTTTTAAGCCTTTCGCTGTCCGTTATTTTTTCATTTTTATTGATTGTTGGCGGCGGGTGGATTGGTCACTTTTTCAATAATAATCCTGAAATAGTAAAACAAATTGCGCAACTTTTAGCCATTTATGCAGGCACTACATTCGTTCTTTCGGCACTTTATCAGTTCAATTTTATACAACAAGCCAACCTCGATTTTAAGGGTTTGTTTTGGTCAAGTTTTGTAAAAAATGGTGTTCTTTTTCTTTATGTTTTATCCATAAAGCTAACAAATAGCCATTTTGAATTGAGCCATTTGGCGTGGTGTCAGCTTTTAGCTGCTCTACCAGCAGCCTTGATTGCGTATTCATTTGCCAAAAAATACTTCGTTTTAGATAAAAAATTGGACTGGGAATGGGTCAAAAAGCTGTTTCACTACGGAAAATATACTTTCGGAACGAATATGGCTACCATGACCTATAAAAACGTGGATAGATTTATCCTCGGCTTTTTTCTTTTGGATAAAGTTTCCACTTACGATTTGGCAATAAAAGTGAACACTTTGACCGAAGTTCCCACCATGACTTTGGCTTCAATACTCTTTCCACAATCGGCTCGAAGATCGTCGGATACTGAGGGGGGGGAAAGTTCGGCGAAGTTTTTATATGAAAAATCGGTGGGCGTGCTTTTAGCAATTTTATTCCCAGCGGTCATTTTTATCCTCCTTTTTGCCGATATTATTATCCGAGTAATTGGGAGTGAAAAATACATGGAATCAGTGCCTTTATTAAGAATTACCATATTTTACGGCATTTTCACGGCATTTGCCATGCAATTTGGGACAATATTGGACTCTATTGGAAAGCCAAAGCTCAATTTCTATATTACATGTTTGGGTGCATTTGTCAGTTTAGGGCTCAATGCTTTTTTTATAAAATATTTCGGTTTGTATGGTGCGGCTTATGGCTCATTGCTCGCCATGACGATTATGTTCATCGTTATGCAAACCGTTTTAAAACGCTTATTGAATGTCAATACTGCCAATACACTTATCTACATGATAGGTTTTTATAAAGAAATATGGGGTAAAATCTCCGGTTTTATCAATAAAAAGACCTTAAAAACGGTATAATAACTATCCACCGAGTAATCGGGGCAGGCCCTCAGTATTTTATTGTTTTACCAAATAAGACGACTAATTTTAAAATACTATTTACACATCAACTTACAGCAATTCGCTATGTTTTGATAATCAATTGTTTATAAATTTAATGAAAAACGTTTTGTTGTTTTAGAGTTTCCTAAAAATCGTAAAAACGTGCTATTTTATTACTTTTCATATCGTTCTTGATGTAGCGTTTTTGTA
>JANPHO010000740.1:0-2136 GCA_031424515.1 Saprospiraceae bacterium | reverse complement strand
TAAATTAATAAAATTTTATTCTCTTCATAGTTTCTTTTAAAAAAAGCCTGAGTTTTAAAATTCACTCAAAAATCAATATTTTTTAAAAAAAAAGGGGGGTTGAAAATCCAAAACAATAGTATTTTTCGTATATAAAATAATATACTCAACTTTCAGCTTCTGTCTCAAATTTATAAACTCAAATTTTTTTAACAAAACCTATTTAAAGTGAAAAAACAGTATTTATTTCTATGCTTATCTTTGGGTGTGTGCTTACTTGCCTTCAATTCATGTAAAAAGTTGGACGAATTGACCCAATTTGATATGGGTTATGGCTCAAAAGTGACTATTTCTCCTGCTTTTGGGCTCAATACGCCTTTCGAAATCTTGACCCCTGATGTGACCACCAATTCTGAAAGTGAATTTTCATCAAAAGGTACGGGGAAAAATTACATTGATAAAATCAATTTGACGAACCTCGTTATGAAGGTTACTTCACCAAGCACCCAGCGTTTTGATTTTTTAAAATCCATTGAAGTTTCAATATCAGCCAGCGGATTGAGTGATATTAAAATTGCTCAAAAACTGGATATCGCAGATAATATTGGCAGTGAATTGGGGCTTGATATTTTGGAAAATGACATTGCGGAGTACATCAAAAAAGATAAATTTAAGCTAAAAGTGAATGTCGTGACCGATAAAACAATAGCCAACGAAGTCAAAATTGATATTACTTCTAATTTTAGAGTAAAAGCCAAGTTATTCTAAATGCAGATGGGCGTAAAGAAATAAACGCCACTATCTTTGGGCTGTAAAATGTAAAAAATGCGGAGCAGAGCGGAGTATTTTTTACATTTTACAGAACCGACTTAAAAAGATAGCAGTGCCTGCCTGCCGGTAGGCAGGTTTATTTTAGCCTAACTGCTTTAATCGGCATCGAGTGTTTTTAAATTGTACTCGATGCCGATTTTTAATAAAATCACTAACTCAACCACGGCAAAACAATCTCCTCTGGTGCTTTCGTGCGCTCGGCTATGCGTTCATAACGGGTAGCGAGTTTACTAAGATACTCTTGTGCTTTGGCAGCGGCTCCTTCTAATCCAGTGATGCTTTCAATTTTCCATGTGTTGACCAAGTGGTCAATAATTTTGGCATAATCCCAAGTAGTGTAAATGCCTATTCTTTGAGTAATAGCCGCATAGCGGGCGAATAGATTTTCATCATTGTCCTTATCAATCAAAACGGCAGGCATAATTATTTGATTGCGCATAACTTTTTCAAAAGCCAACATTGCACCATTAGGGTCGATTTCAAATACCCTTCCAATAAAAGACTTATAGGCTTTTTCGTGTCGGGCTTCGTCGCCTGCAATGGTCTTACAGATCCGTGCCAGCGTTGAATCACCTGCTTTATCGGCCAATTTACCCGTATTAACGTGCGAAACCTTAGTCGCTCGCTCTTGAAACGATGTGTAAATCATCGCTTGATAGGGATCTTGCTCAGTTTGAGGGTTAAAACCGTTGGTGATAAGGTGCTGAATGGATTGCTCCACTTTTCGCATATTCACCCTACCCGTGAGATATAGATATTTATTTAATAAATCGCCATGACGATTTTCTTCGGCAGTCCATCCGCGCGACCAAGTCACCCAACTGTTTGTGCTCGTCAATTCGCCTTCTTCGTTGATACCCCTCAGTAAATTGAAGTAAGTTTGATAACTGGGCAATGCTTCTTCAGTAATCATATTACCAATAAGTGAGACAAGAACATCATCTGGCAACCCCGCTACCCTTTCACGCAAGTGTCGTACTTGGTCAAGGGCATCTTCTTGTTGCATATCGGGTAAAAAATCAGAAGGTTGCCAACATTTCTCGGGATCAACCAGTAGTGTGGTCACTGCCTCCGACACCATTCCTTCCAATTCAGAAATAACTTCCATGTGTTTTGCTAATTCGTAACTAACTGGTTTCGGTTCAATTATTGACATAATAGAGAATCTTTATATTTTTACTTAAATTACAGCAATTCGCTATGTTTTGATAATCAATTGTTTATAAATTTAATGAAAAACGTTTTGTTGTTTTAGAGTTTCCTAAAAATCGTAAAAACGTGCTATTTTATTACTTTTCATATCGTTCTTGATGTAGCGTTTTTGTA
>JANPHO010000739.1:0-2138 GCA_031424515.1 Saprospiraceae bacterium | reverse complement strand
TGCCGTTTCAAGGCTGCGTTTGGCGTAATAGATACTGGAATCGGTTTTGTTTTCCTTTTTATACAATTTGGCAGCGTCAATAAATGTAAGGGCTGCTTGATACTGATTGTTGTTTTTATTGGCGTATATTATTCCTTTATGATAGTAATCTAAAGCCAATGAATCATTGCCTAATTTGGCATAAATATTTCCAAAAACTCTATGAGAAGATGACCGCACAGAACGAACATTTATACGTTCTTTATCAGCCCGTTGGATATAGAATAAAGCAGAATCCAATTGGTTCATTTGTTCAAAAATATTAGCAAGGTTCTCTTTTGCATATATTTTACTATCCTTTTCAATGACAAGGTTGTTTTCTAATCGAGCAAAGTATAAGGCTTTGGGATAATCTTTTAGGGTATTATAAATTCTGCCAATAAAAACAATGGGACCGATTTTATTGATAGCCAATCTACTGTCCTCTGCCAGTTTTAAGGCTTGGAACTCTATTTCTAAAGCCTTGGGCAGATTGCCTAAATCATGAAATACTGCACCTTTAACAGCCATAGCCCAAACCTCAATAAATGTAAATTTGTTTTGCCTTGCCAAAGAGATGGCTTGTTCTGCATAGAATAACGCCGAATCTTGATTTGTGGCGCGATAAATATCACCTATTTCAGTCATAAGAGAAACGCGACTTGAATCATTTTTTGCTGCGGATAGTTGATTTTTCAAGCGCACAAAGTCTCTATTACTTTGCGAAAAGCCAATATTGCCTATTAATATGAGGGAAAGTATTGCTAATACAGCTTTCATCATCCATTGGTTTTTAAAGGGAAAGTAATTATAAACTCAGAGCCGCCCCCCTTCCCGAGTGAGTCGGGATTTCCTTCGTCAACAGAAACCACTTGCAAAGTGCCAACATGTCCTTTCGTTACTATATTATATGCGAGTGAGAGCCCTAAACTTGTGCCTCGCCCTGTTGGTTCTGTAGTGACAAACGGTTGAAATACTTTGAATTTGAAAGATAAAATAAGAAGGAATAAAGTTAACTTTTTCATCCTTTGGGCTTTTAAGGTAATTTAATGATAGGCTTTTAGCCGCCTCAATGTCATACACACTTGAAGTACTATTGTGTTTTTAAGTAGAATAATATTGTAGGGAAAATCAAGTAGGATTGTTAACTCAAATGGTACAAAAGGCTATCAATTGGGATTATCATCAAAATAAAAATTAAGGTAATGGTAAAAATTGGAATTGCTCAATTTTAGCATAATATTTTCAAAACCTCCCCTCAGTACCGACTCTCAGAATCATCGGGTTTATCCAAATCCATATAAATCATTTTACCGGCGGCGTATTGCTGCAAATTAAACTGCAACTCTTGAAGGTGCTTTTTATCCCATTCAAGCGGCGAATAAAATCGGTAGCCATCATTAAACATACAATCAATACCATCGTCGAAATAACAGTAAAACTCTGTATTCCTGACTTTGAATTTTACTTTCCAATTCTGGGCATCGAATTCGAGGTGGGTGGCTCCTGCATCTATCAAAATAAGTGCAAGCTCGGTTCTGTACTGGTCGTAGTTGTTGTCCATTTTGCAGCGAATGGTTTTGTTTGATATTCGTTTTAATCTTGATACAAAAATAGTAAATTAGGGGTGCAAATTGCACCCCCTCAGTATTGTTTTATGCAGCTTGGGCTAATTCTTCTACATCAGAGATTTGATAAATATAATTCACAGCTTTTTGCGCTTCTGCGTATGCTTTGAAAATGAACTGTTTATCATTCTTTAATTTAGTCAACCAACCTTGAATGTAAGCGGCTGAATTTTCGATTAATGATGTGTTTTCAATTTGGGCAATGTGGCAAAGAAACGAAGCACTCAACTCGTATAGAACTGTTGGTTTTTCCAATGGTTTGTGCCTTTGATGGATTTGGTGGTGGTGAATTTTGGAGACATTTTTTTAAAATGGGATGAACTAAAACTTTGGAATTCCCTTTTAACATAAGTCCCATTATTGACACGAATTAAAGATGTTATCATCCGCACTTGATTCGTATTGAATTCGAGTTCTATCCGAATGTAATCCGTTTAAAGCGCACTATGTTCGGATAAAGTGCGTTTAGTGCGTATTTTATTTATCTCTGAA
>JANPHO010000738.1:0-20515 GCA_031424515.1 Saprospiraceae bacterium | reverse complement strand
GTAATAGTTGCAGGAGGTGTACAAAAACCTAAATTATCCTGTACTGTTATCTCAGATATGCAATAGTTCGCATTGCCAGCTTCATCTTTAGTCCATATCTGAACAGGTATCTTTTTACCTGCATCGGCACACGTAAATGTCAGAGTAGTGCCTAATACTGAAGGGTATTGATTCGTCGTGTTACTGGTTGTTTTAATTAAAACTAATTGACTCGTCAGATAGCTATAATTAGAGCAATTATCATTTACGCCTTGCACTACATCAGCCACATTTACGGTAACTGTAGCCGCGCCAATCATACCACCTAATTCCGCATTTTTATTTAAACAAAGAATAGCGGGTGTTTTAGCATCAATTACCTTTATATTTTGCGTTTTAAAAGCTTGATTTCCACATCTATCAAATACAATCCAGTTTGCTACATAATCTTTTCCGTAAGCTAAAGTGGCTGTTATTCGAGCGTCAAAACCCCTCGATACCACTATATTAGGATTATTTTTTTCAACTAAAGTCCAATTATATGTCAAGCCCTCGCTACCTAATTTTACGCCTTTACATTGGTCTTCGGCCTTTACAGTGATGTTCACCGTTGCTTGGCAACCCAATCCGCCATCTTTAATAATAGTATCCGCAGCGGCTGTAAACTGAGGGGGTGTGTTATCTGAAATATTTATCAGCTGTGTAAAACATATAACACCATCAGAATAAGCATTTGGATTAACCGAGATTAAAGGATTTGTCGACGTGCCTACTAAACCGTCTGCATCCCGAAATCTTCTTTCTCTTGTATTAGCAGTACAACCTGAGCGATTCAAAAACTCCCATGCTGAGCTATTTTGTGTATTCCAAAGCGAATTGGAGTGAATATCTCCGCACACAGGCTGACCATAACACGAGCTATTCCAATCACTCGAACCGTTATTAAAGCTAAACTTACACCAATCAATGACCTTATACTTTCTTAAAATCATATAACACGCTCCTGGAACACTCGTCAATGTATCATCTTTTATTTCAACAAAGATGGTTCCGCAGCCATTATTGATTATGTGCCCATCCTTAGTTGAAGGATTTGTGAGCAACAAATTCTTGGCTTGTTCAATAGTCGGAACGACTGCAAAACAATCTGCTACAATATCATCAGGGAAATCGACTGTAAAATCACTTTTACCTGTTACTGTGATAGTTTGCGTACATGAATCTTTTCTATTTGTAAAATCTGAAATCACCCACTTTCGGGTAATTGTTCCTACACCACAATTATTCAAATTTTTAACCACAGAATAAACCGTATCTTTCAATCCGCAATTATCCCACAACGCAGGCATTCCATATTGGGTATAATCATTAAAAGGCACCTCCTTACAAGTGATTGTGACTGGTGCAGGGGCTATACATGACGGTCTTAATCTGTCATCAATATTGATTGACATCATACAATCATTGTAAAGTCCTGCTTTGTCATAAACCCTTAAACCCACCATTTTCGATTTGCCTGCGTCGCAGCAATAAAAATCAACATAAGGTTTATAAAGCGTATCTGCCGGATTCCAGCAGTTATCGAATCTCTTAACTTCAATACGGTCTATTGCACAGTTATCAGCACTTCCTCCATCAAGTCTATCCGCAAAAATTCGTGCTGAACCATCATTATTCAAACTGACTGAAACATTGTTTGAGCAAACCGCCTGAGGTGAAATATTATCCCTTACCAGTATTCTAAAAGTTTTTTTAGAAATAGCATATCCACAAACATCTTTAGCTTCTATTGTGAAAACATACTCGCCTATCTCAGTAAAAACACCTTCAAAAATGCTCGTTGTTACTCTATCTGTTGCATTGAATTGCGGATAATTAGCCAGTTCTTTTACTCGAGTGTCATCCACCGAAAATGTTACTTTATCTTTTGAACACCCTAAATCACTTGCCCTGATTACCAATCGGACTTTTCCGCCACAACCATTTGGCAATGCTAAAGGGTAAACATGAGCCCGAAAACCATAAAAACTTGCTCCGCCTGTTATAGTGTAGCCGTCAAAATCCACGGTAGTATCTCGTACAGCTAACTTGCTATTTATCACATAATACTGAGAAAACTGCGCTGATACTGAGGGGGGTGTTCTATCTAAAACAGATATCGATTGAATACATGTTTTTCGACTTTCATCCACCGGAGTAGCAGGGTCATCAGGCGAACACAAACTAATTAATGTCCAAGTTCTATCTATTTTATAACTACCCGCACAAAGGCGGAAAGTATCATCACTGTATTTTAAATAAATCTGACACGTTTGATCAGCTGCGAAACGGTCATTTATTGTATTCACATTGCCATCAAAATCCACTTGAGGCACTCCAGTTACTGAGGGGTCAAGTTTTAAGGGCACTTGTGAGCAATCAAAAACCGTATCTTTTGGGCAAATGACATTTTTTAATAATGCCGTCCTAATAAATATCGCTTGTTCGCACGTTGTACTACCACCACATCTATCATTTATGGTAAAAGTGCGAATAATAATTTTTATAACATCTTCCGTATTGGGCAATCTATGTGTAGCCGATATTCCCACAGGAAGTTGTTTAAAAGGCTGCGAACACGATGCGTCATAGTATTTATCTATATAGCTGTAAGTGCTTCCGTAAATACAATCCGTTGTAATCTTAGGCTCTCCTGCTTCTTGTACTGTAGGTATATTAGTTATTTTTAATTGAGCACAACTAAAACTCGTATCTACGGGACAAATAGCCGTTACAGCAATATTTGTTTTATTAAAATTTTTAACCCTAAACTCTGACTTATTGAAGTACGTTGTTACACCGATACTACCACAAAGCGTTTGCGCCGTCCCTTCATGCAGAAGCGACATCAAAAGTACTGCTACCATAGCAGTAAACTTTATCAAACGTTTTTTGATAGTTTTTAAAATCGGTTGTAAATGAGTCATCGTTTGTTTTATTTAAGTCTTAAACAGTCCTAAATAGGCTGATAATCTTAAAAATCTTACTACTGAAAAGTCCTCTAACTATCCACAATACTTGTGTTATGGTCGAACAAAAGTTTTGTTCCAGTTGGCAACACCAACTAAAATTATGGTTAAATGGATAACTAAAAATGGCCTAAAAAACATGAAAAGGCACCAACCAATGCAGGGAAATCAACGCGGGAGGCTCGTTTAGTATCGGGTTTTACCTTGAATTTTGAAATTTTGAAGGAAGGCTGATTGTCTGCTCAGTGTTGTTAATAGAATATGCTTTAAATCAGTCTTTCTCATTTTTGAACCATAGTTGGTTCTCATTCGTTTATTTTATCATAGTATGTCTCGTATCTGTCTATATTTCACGGAAGTTACACAAAAATTAGTAATTTTATAGTCGTTCCGTTTTTGTTGTTCGATGTTGTTATTTCAGATTCGTGATACAAATATAGGGTGAAAAATATTGTTGCGCCACTCCCTCCAAATAGCATAAAATGCTCATTTATATAACTTGTTTAAGGTAAAAATCCACATATATAATTTTTATTAAAACGTAAAGCTCTCATTTATTGCACATTATTTTAGGTAAAATAAAGTAATATATTTACAAATTAAAATAAATAATATTCATGAAAAAGTCAATTTTGTTAATAATTACCATTCTTGTGGTATATGCTACTGCCTGTAATCAAGCTGGGGCGAACGCTTCCGCTTCATTCAGTAACCCTCAGTCAGCTACTCCAGCCGAAGAAATGAAGCCCGCCTTCATGACTGATAATGCTTTCAATGCCTATTGGTTTGCGGGCAAGGCTGAATTGTGTAATTACGATTATACCATTAACCGATATGATGAGCCCCGCACGGGTTCTTGCGTTTTCATATTTGTAACCGAAGACCTATCAAAAAGCAAGCAAGTCAAGTTGGATAATGCCGCTCAAGCGGGCAGCGATAGGGTTCCTGTTTTAAAGCTCAACGCCCTTCAAAAATTTCAGACAGGCATTTATGACTATTCTTTGATGAGTAGCCTTTTTACACCTATTGATATCAACAACTATCCGCATTCTTTAAAAACAACTACTACGGTGCAAGATTGGTGTGGTCATGTTTTTACTCAAATGAATCTAAAAGGCAATAAATACCATGTCAAATCATTCTCTTACTTCGAAATGGAGGGCGATAAGGAGTCAGATACTGAGGGGGGTGCCATGCTCGAAGATGAAATATTCACCCGATTACGCATCAACCCCGAAAGCCTGCCCAATAAAAATATTAAAATAGTACCCAATCTCACCTACACCCGCTTGAGACATAAACCCATTGAAGCCGAAAACGCTTCAATCGAAATAAAAGATGAAGCAGCAGGCGTAAAATCGTGTATCGTGAACTATCCCAACATTAAACGCCGTTTAGTGGTGTCATTTGAAGGAGTCTCTCCTTATAAAATATTGGGTTTCACAGAATTTGATGGCGAAAAAATCATGAGTGAAGCCAAGTTGAAAAAATCCATGATGAGCGATTATTGGGCAAAACATGATTTAAAATCTGATCCTTTGCGCAAGGAATTGGGTTTATAACCTCAATTTTTAAGTTGAATTAAAAATCTAATAAATAAATTTGCATACAATGAACAGTGTTCATTATATTTGCAGTGTTTATTAAAATACATAAATGGGCGTTATCCAAAGAAGAGAAAGAGAAAAACTTGAAATGCGGCAACTAATTGTAGATGCTGCTATAAAAATGTACCTCGAAGAAGGCTACGAAAAATTGACTCTTAGAGGTATCGCAAAGCATATTGAATATGCTCCAGGTACTATTTACTTATATTTTAAAGATAAAGATGCTTTATTTCATGCCATGCACGAATGGGCCTTTGAAAGACTTTTTGAAAAATTTTCGACATTAGCCACTATCAAAGACCCCATTTTACGTTTGAAAGAATTGGGCTTTACCTATATTCAATTCGCTTTTGACAATCCGGAATTGTATGATTTGATGTTTATTTTAACCGAACCGATGTGCGCGCGGGATAATCATGAAGGTTGGGAATGCGGTTTCAAGGTTTATGGTTTTCTGAGAGTAACCGTTGAAGAGTGTTTTAATAAAAAATTACTGAGGGGGGATAGTGTCGATATGATTGCATTCTCAATGTGGAGTATGGTGCATGGTATGGTATCACTCCAATTACGCAACCGCTTGGATATTTACGATAAAATAAATGTTCCTAAGGATTTTGACAAGGAAAACCTCATAAAAGCCTCTGTGGAGATGATGTACAATTTATTCATCTTGAAATGACGATTCATACAGTGATTTCTACAGTTCACCCTTTTTTTATCGGTTTAAAAATATTTTAGAACGAACTTCGTCCCATAAAAGAACAGGCAACTTTGAAAAGTTGCTTCTTTTTTAAGCTTATAATGAACATTGTTCATTTTATAACAACTGTTTAAACTATTTTAAATATGTCATTTAACCTAAAAGCTTTAGCGCTGATTTTCGGCTTTTTACTGAGGGGGTATATTTCGCATGGGCAAGAGACGTATCCTATTCTTGAGAATTATATCAAAGAAGGGATGAATAATAATTCTGCCCTAAAAACCCAGCAATTTGACCTTGAAAAAAGCTATACGGCGCTCGAACAAGCCAAAACGCTCTTCATGCCCCAAGTGAATTTTCAGATGCAATACACTTTGGCAGCTGGTGGACGTACGCTCAATTTCCCGATTGGCGATTTGCTGAATCCTGTTTATAATACGCTCAATCGCTTGACCCAATCCAATAATTTTAATACGGTGGAGAATGCAAATATCAATTTTCTGCCTAATAATTTCCACGAAACTAAAATTCATACAGTTTATCCCATTTTAAATAAAGAAATACTCTACAACCGTGAAGTAAGGAAAGAGTTGATTTCGATGGAGCAAATAAAAATCAATATTTATAAGCGGGAATTGGTAAAAAATATCAAAATGGCATATATCCAATATCTTCAAGCTCAAAAAGCCGTGGATATTTACAAAAATGCTCTGGTTTTAGTGAATGAAAATTTGAGGGTCAATCAAAAACTCGTCAAAAATGATGTGGCACTTAATTCTGTGGTTTTGAAAGCCAAATCAGAAGTGAGTAAAGTAGAAAACAGTATCGTTGAAACTGAAAATAATGCTAAAAATGCCGCAGCCTATTTTAATTTTCTTTTAAATAAACCTTTCGATTCGAAAATTGAAATCGATGAAAAACTATTAAAAACAAATAATAATGCAGTAATTTCTGTTCAAAAACAAGCTAACATTACACAAAATCGCGAAGAATTGGCTCAAATACAAAGCGGTCTAAAAGCGACTTCCCTACTTTTGAAATTAAATGAATCCTACAAAACACCTAAAATCGGAGCTTCTTTAGATGTCGGTTTTCAAGGTTTTGGTTTTAAAGTGTGGGACAAACAAGGTTATGCGTTACTTGGTTTACAAATGGATTTACCGCTTTACACCGCAGGCAATAGCAAATTAAAAATCCAACAAGCGCAACTGGATTTAAAAAAGTTGGATGCTCAGAAAAATGAAATCACCCAACAAATAGAACTTCAAGTACAAATAGCTAAAACGAACTTAGAAACGGCTCAAAAAGCGCTCGTTGTGAATGAAGCTGAACTCGCTTCATCGCGGGAATACTACCGTATCGTGGAACGCCGCTACCGAGAAGGGCAGGCTTTACAAATAGAACTTACTGATGCCCGCACACAGCTCACTGCCTCCGAGCTCAAGCAAAGCCTATCGCAATTTGCTATTTTACTGAGGGGTATAGAATTAGAGCGGGCAGAGGCAAGTTACAAATTTTAAAACACCATAAATAATTGAAAATCAATAAAATACGCATAATGAAAAAGCTTTCAGAAAAAACCACCCGACTATTATTACTTCTTGCCATACCCCTCAGTATAGCCGCTTGCGGAAAGGCAAAAGGAGAAGAAAAACAAACGACTAAAACGGATGACGCGGAAGTGATTGCCATAAAAACCGTCAAAGTTCAAGAAAAAAATATGGTGCACGATATCGTGGCAACGGGCATACTGGCATCCAAAGCAGAATCAAAATTATCCTTTAAAACGGGCGGCATCATTTCAAAAATATACGTCAAAGAAGGCGACGATATAAAAGCAGGGCAACTTTTAGCTACGCTGGATTTGACCGAAATCAACTCGCAAGTAGCGCAAGCCAAACTCGGTGTAGAGAAATCCGAAAGGGATTTACAAAGAGCCAAAAACTTGTATGCCGATACCGTAGCCACTCTCGAAACAGTGCAAAATGCTACAACGGGTGCTGATATTGCTCGAAAAAGCTTACAAATAGCCCAATTTAACCAACGTTTTTCAGAAATAAGGGCAGCCAAAGGTGGGCGCGTGATTAAAAAACTGATGAATGCAGGCGAGTTAGCGGGACCCGGGATGCCCGTATTTTTCATTAATGAAGCAATGGCATCTAACAGCGATTGGGTGGTGCGCGTGGGTGTGAGTGATAAAGACTGGGCTGCATTGCGCAACGGAAATGCGGTGAAAATCAATTTTGATGCCTACCCCAATGAAAATTTTGAAGGCAGAGTTTCCAAATTAGCGGATATGGCAGACCCGATGAGTGGCACTTATGAGGTGGAAGTTACCGTGAATACAAAAGGTAAGCGTTTGGCGTCGGGTTTATTCGCTCATGTGGCTTTGAAACCGAGCGGTTCGTCAGTTATGTCGGTTGTGCCGATTGAGGCTTTGGTGGAAGGAAATGGCGCGGAAGGCTTCGTTTTTACATTGGCAGCGGATAGTACTTCTGTGGTAAAAAATCTTGTTAAAATTTTGAGTATCCATGAAAAGGAGATTGGAATATCGAGTACAGTTCCTATAAAAGATGTGATTACTGAGGGGTCTTCTTACTTGACAGAAAAATCAAAAGTAAAATTAGTACATTAGTTCTAAATTTTAGAATAGAGTATAACTAACTGATTTTAAATAGTTTATAATTTACTTTAAATTATAAAATTGTACTAAAATTCAATTTTCTTTAAAATTTCAAACATTTTAAAAAATTCATATCCTGTGTTTTAAATAGAATTTAAGTTAA
Organism: Saprospiraceae bacterium; assembly: GCA_031424515.1. GTDB lineage: Bacteria > Bacteroidota > Bacteroidia > Chitinophagales > Saprospiraceae > JAAFJT01. The sequence continues at coordinate 12,435 of JANPHO010000738.1, read as the reverse complement.
AAGAAAGCACATTTTCAATAATTAGTACAAATGTTCTAATACAGAAAATGCCCGTAAATGCTCTATTTAACTGCTAAATATTTTATTAAAACGCTTGGTTCAAAATATAAATTCTATGCGCCTCACCGAATTTTCAGTTAAAAATTACCAATTCACGCTCATTGTGTTTGTGGCGTTGGTAGCCATTGGTTTGAACTCCTTATTCAATATGCCACGAGGAGAAGACCCAGATTTTACTGCTCCTCAATTTGCTATCGTGATTGTCTATCCCGGTACAAGTCCTTCGGATATGGAGCATCTTGTAGTGAACCCAATTGAGAAGAAAATGAATGAATTGAGTGATATAAAACGCATCACAACGCGCATTGACGATGGTTTGGCAGTAGTGCGCATTGATTTTAAATATGAAACCGACCCCGATGATAAATATCAAGAAGTAGTAAGAGAGTTTAATGCCATAAGAGGAAATCTTCCCAATGAAATTCTGAGCACCGATATTTTGAAATTTTCGCCGTCGGATGTGAATATTATTCAAGTTGGTTTGATGTCAGAAGTCGCTACATATAGTGAATTGGAAGAATATTCAAAAAAACTGAAAGAAGAATTAGAGAAAGTAAAAAGTTTAAAAAATGTGCAAAACAGCGCATTCCCAAGAAAACAAGTTCGTATTTCAATCAATTTAGAGCGTTTAGCGGCTAATAAATTGCCCTTAAACAATGTTTTACAAGGTATTCAGAGCGAAAATGCGAATATTCCGGGCGGCTCAATTGAGATGGGGACAAAGAAACTGAATATAAAAACGAGTGGTGATTACACAAGTTTGGATGAAATACGCAATACGGTGATAAAAAGCACGGGGCAAAACATAGTCAGAATTAAAGACGTTGCGGATGTTGATTACAACTATGAAGAAGAAAGTTATAAAGCCCGCTTGAATGGAAAACGCGCCGTGTGGGTGGTAGCAAGCCGCAAAATAGGCACCAATGTTTTTGAGGTGGATAATCAAATGAAGCCTATTTTAGAAGAATTTCAAAAGCAATTACCGCCTCATATAAAGTATGAAAAAAGCTTTGACAATGCTGAATCAGTGCGAATGCGTTTGGAACATTTCGGAAAAGACTTTGCTATTGCCATATTCTTAGTTTTATTGACTTTGATTCCCTTGGGTTTTAGAGCATCGTTGGTGGTGATGATTTCAATCCCATTATCCCTTTTAATCGGTTTATTTATGCTGGATAAAGCGGGTTTTAGTATCAATCAATTGAGTATTGTAGGGTTTGTGATTGCGTTGGGCTTGCTCGTGGATGACTCGATAGTGGTTGTTGAGAATATTGAACGCTTTTTACGAACGGGCATGAGTCGATACGATGCGTCCATAAAAGCGACTGAACAAATCAGTTTGGCAGTGGTAGGTTGCACGGCGACACTCATTTTTGCTTTTTTACCGCTACTGTTTTTACCAGAAGGTTCTGGTGATTTTGTACGGGGCTTACCGATGGCTGTGGTGACAACGATACTCGCCTCGCTCTTGGTGTCCTTAACAATTGTGCCTTTTTTATCTTCAAAAATATTGAGTAACCACGCTTCGGCAGAAGGCAATGTATTTTTAAGGGGTTTGAAATGGATAATTGGTGGTTCATATCGTCAATTACTACATAAAGCCATGAATTTCCCTAAAATAACCCTTTTAATAGCTTTATTTATTTTAATCGGCACATTGGCTTTAGTGCCCAAAGTGGGTTTCAGCGTTTTTCCTGCGTCTGAAAAACCGATGTTTTTAGTGAATATTGAAACGCCATTGGGTACAAATTTGACTGAAACGGATAGGATTACACGGGATGTGGAGCGTGAAATTGCCCAAATTCCTAAATTGAAAAACTACGCGACGAATGTGGGCAAGGGAAATCCACGCATTTATTACAATATTATTCAAAAAAATGAATCGCCTAATTTCTCTCAAATATTTGTTCAGCTTGAAAAAGAAGTGCGCCCCGAGGAAAAGGTGAAAATGATTGATATACTGAGGGGTAAGTTTATGCAGTATCCAAACGCTGAAATTACAGTTAAAGATTTTGAGCAAGGCCCGCCAGTGGAAGCACCTATCGCCATTCGCTTGTTCGGTGAAAATTTGGATACTTTGCGGAGTTTAAGTTTTAAAGTAGAAGAAATACTGCAAAATACTGAGGGGTCTATTTATATCGGCAATGAATTAGCCACTCAAACCCAAGAGCTCAAAGTGGTGATTGACCACGATAAAGCAGGCACTTATGGCGTGCCAATGGCTGAAATTGATAAAACCATTCGCTTAGCTATTACAGGATTACCCGTTGGTAAATTTCGAGTTGAAAATAGTAAAGATGATTACACTATCAACGTAACGACGCCACGAGGTAATAAGCAGACCTTGGCCGTTTTTGATAAAATATACGTTAATTCGGTAGTAGGTGCATCTATTCCTTTGAATCAATTAGCGCGCGTTGAGTTTCAAACCTCAGCCAATGGCATCAATCACTACGATAAAAATAGATATACTACCGTTACCAGTTTTTTAAAAACAGGGTATAACACGTCAATAATAACGGCAGATTTACTTAAAAAATTGGATAAATTGGCATTCCCAAAGGGATATAGTTACCAAGCGGCTGGTGAAGTGGAAGCCAAACAGGAGAGTTTTGGCGGCTTAGGGACTATTATTTTAATAACCGTTTTTGGTCTATTGGGCATTTTAATATTGGAATTCAAGACTTTCAGAAGCACAATTGTGGTTTTATCCGTCATTCCATTGGGGATTATTGGGGCGATATTAATACTTTTAGCAACGGGATATACCTTTTCATTTGTTGCCATTATTGGCGTTATCGCCTTGGCAGGCATAGAGGTTAAAAACTCGATTTTATTGGTGGATTACACCGAGCAGCTGAGGGCGAGCGGTAAAAGTCTTGACGAAGCCATAGAAGAAGCAGGAGAAACCCGCTTTATCCCCATTATTCTGACCACTTTAACGGCAATCGGCGGATTGATTCCTTTAGCCATTGAATGGAATCCGCTTTATTCCCCTTTGGCTTGGGTTTTGATTGGTGGTTTAATCAGTTCTACTCTTTTAACGAGGATTGTTACGCCTGTTTTATATAAATTATTGGCGCCGAGGGTGGCGGGGGTGTGATTTAAACAATTTATAATAAATGTGGTCAGAGACCACAGAATTCGCACACGCAGTCACAGACTGCGCACGAGCGGGAGTCAAGAAGAAATTAACACTGCCGCATCAGGTGCCTCTGGTAATTATAAAAATTAACAACTATGAAGTTTATTTTTTTATTATGTTTCTTTTTTCTTTTATTAACTAATGTGGGATGCCAAAATATAAAAAAGTTACGTTCTGAATATGAAAATATTGAAAAATTAGTCTATTCAAGAACTATTAATGCACTTGTCAATGGGGAAGCCATAGATATTGTTGATACTATATCTATTGATATAAAGCAATTTCATAGATATAATTCAACTACTCTATTTGTCAAAGTAGATAAATATTTCCCTTCATGCATAAATAATGATATTTCAACAGATTTTAAATGTTGTGAGTTATCAAAATTTGTTATTTTACTAATAGATTTAAAAAATAACAAAATGAGTAAAAAAATTACAGATGAAGAATCTTGCTTTATGGAATATTTTAACAAAATAGTACAAAACAAAAATAATGTATTAGACAGTATAAGTATTTCGGGGGATTTAACGGTATTAAACACAAGCTCTTGCGAAGAAGAAAACCAAATTATCTTTAGACCTCTCGTAAATTATAATGAGACCACAATTATAGATAAAGAGAATCTTCCAAACCACAATACAGCGAATGAACAATTCCCATATCTAATAAGTACGGATAAAAACAATATGAAACGGTTTTATTCAGAAAATAAAAGAGGTAGTTTTTTAGAACTACTGATTGATTCAAATCTATTAATACGAGAATACGTAGATAAACCTACTTATGGTAATATTAGTGAGTATAAATATCAATTGTTGAAGATTATTCCCCGCTCGGCAGGTAAGTGATTTAGAAAAACAACAAACCTGTCCTGCTCGCGCACGGTCTGTGACCGTGTGTGTACATTCTACGGTCTTTGACCGTTATATTACATGCGAGCAAAGCAATCATACCGTAATACCTACTTCTTGGCAAATTGCATGAAACTCTTTTTCATTAACGACCCGCACAATCGGGAAAGGGACTTTTTTTAAGACGTTAAAATGCTTGTCATTAGTTACCAAATAATCGGCACTGATGGCAATGGCGCAATCGGCAAATTTTTCATCATCTTGGTCTTGTGGTATCAATCTAAAAAAATAGCTTTTGGAGAGATAGTGTACATTGGGCAACAAATCGAGGGCATCTAAAAACAATTCGGCTGTTGTTGCATCGTAAAACTCGGTCAATATTTCTTCATATTCTTCTAATATATCGGTAGTGACGCATAAAGTGAGTTGCTGATTTTCTAAAGCCTTGCGTATCCAATAGGCAGAGGAACGAGGGTTGACCATTTTTAGCAACACATTGGTATCAATAACAACCTTCATATTTACGATGTTTTATCTGCTTGTTGCCGTCTTTTGTAAGGTGTACGGCGATGACTTGATGATATTTTTTCAATATCATCATCAGATAAACCTTTTTCTGAGTTGATACTTTCGATATGAGCATCCAAAAGTTTGAACTTAAAGGCTATCAATACCTGACGTAACTCTTGGAGTTGACTCTCTGTTAAGTTGCCAGTGAATAACTTTAATATTTCTATTTGTGCCTCATTAAAAGGCATTTTCAACGCTGCTCCCATTTTATCTGTATTTTTTACAAAGAAAATGCTTTTTTAGTAAAAAATCAATAAAAACTGTGCTCAACTTGAAAGCATTACTAAGAGGTATTTTTTTAGAAATAGGATTTAAGAGTATGTACACAAATTTACCTTAAACATCTACAAAACAGGCTTCAAAACCTGCCAAATATTCTCCACAACAATTTTATTCCCCGCTTCGGTGGGGTGAATACCATCTTTTTGATTCAATTCAGCAATACCGCCTACACCTTCCAAAATGAAAGGAATTAGCGGGGTATTGTTCTTTTTAGCGAGCGTAATATACATATCATGAAAGGCTTTTATATAGGTATTTCCCATATTGCGCGGGGCTTCCATGCCCGCTAAAACGATTTTTACTGAGGGGTTCTTCGCTTTCACTTTATCAATGATGGATTGCAGATTTTTAGTGCTTTCTTCGGGTTGAATACCGCGTAAAGCATCGTTTCCACCCAATTCCAAAATGAAAATATCAATGGGTTGTTGCTCAATTATCCAATCTACACTTGATAAACCGCCAGAGGTCGTCCTACCGCTTTCGCCCGCATTCACGCAAGTGTAAGGCAATTGCAGAGAATCCAAACGAGCCGCTATCAAACCCACAAAACCATCTTTTGTAGGGTTATCCAAGCCATAACCCGCTATTAGGCTGTTGCCAAAGAAGACAATATTTTTTTTAGAAACAGTAGTAGAAGCCGTTTGCTCTTGTTTTTCGGGCGTGGTGGTCGTCGGCTTCGTTTCATTTTTACATTGCGTAAAAAATAAAATTAGAATTAAAAAAGCAGCTATATTTTTCATCGAATAATAGATATATTGGTTATTGATTATTAGTTATTGGTTATTATGTGAAGCGAAATCTCGCTTGCTGAATTGACTATTTTTTTTTCAAAAGTACAGTTTTAGTATCGGGATAATGTTTTAATGGATGATAATTTTCTTTAAAAAAAAGCGCATTGGCAATATCTTCGGGCAAGTAAAAGAGGTCGTCTTTTTGTATTTTTTCAGCGTCAAATTGCGAAATTGTTAACCAAGAGTAAGCATATTTAGGGCGATAATATACATTTGATGCGGGGTATTGAAGCCAATAAACCGTCATTTTGGTGCTATCCGAAAGCTGTTGATTATCCTTAAAATACTTGAGTGATTGCATCATATCCTTCGTATTCGTATCATATTTCCAAGAATGTGAATAATGCAGATTAGCCGTTTTAATAAAATTTACAAAGACGAAAACACTTAAAACTGTAACCCCGAACAAATGTACTTTTTGCAGGATTTCATTTTTAAAACTCAAAAAACTCAAGCACAAAACCCAAAGCACATAATAAAAAGTAGCCGTCCGCTCCAAAGGATACAAAATGTCCAGAAAATGGTTTTGTAAAAAGGGAATAATTAAACAAATGGCTAATAAAATAGCCAAAACGACCTTAAAATCTGAAAGAAATATCTTCAATAAAGCGGCAACAAAAGCGATGAAAAAAATGCCGATTGCTATATAAATTAATGTGTTTTCAAGGGGTTTAAAGAGTAAATTTTCATCATATAATAAGCACGTAATATTGGATTCCACAATGCCCTCCATAAGGCTTTTACCGCCCGCGTAGAGTTTGCCTTTTTCTTTTAAAAAGAATAAAAACTTTAGTAAAAAGTACAAATTATAGCCATGAAATGCCAATATACTGAGGGGTATCGGGCTTATCAATATTTTCAACTTTTGGTGATAAAGCCATATCGAACCCCAAATAGTCATTGCCGCTAAGTAGAAAATGAGGAGCGTAAAGTTGGCGTAAACGGCTCCAATTGAAAAAAAGGCAAAAGCGACATTGTAGAAGATGGATTTATAATTATCCGCTATTTTTAGTAAAAAATAAATACTCGCCGTCATCATGCCCAACGAAATGCCATAGCCGCGCGCCAAAGAGAAAAAATCAAGTATGAAAGGATTGAGTAAAATCAGTGAATAGCTGCCTATTTTCAAAGCGTTTGAAGGCAGTTTTTGAATGATTTTAAAAGAAAAAAAGGCATAAATAATAAAACTCAGCACATTGGGCAGCCTTAAAAGCCACTCCGCATCACCATATTTTTTGACTAAAAATGTCATCAAAGCGGTATTCAAAAGGTGATTATTGGCATCTTCGGCGTATTCTTTATTGCCCCAAACGATGGAATAGGATAGGCTTTCGTCGTGTGTCAATGACAAATTAAAGGCTCGGTAGGCTACGTAAAAAAAGACGCTGGCTGCCGATAAAAAGTAAAAAAATGCCCACCGCTTATCGTTTGACATACCTAAATTTCGATTTTTATCAATGAACCCAATAATGGAAAATGGATATAAGTCTCTATTTTGACCTTATTTTTATCTTTTAAAGTAGCCAAAAAAGCTTTTTTAATCCATGATACTTTTGTCGCCATGCGGGCTGCTTCTGACTTTATTTTTTTAGAATCACTTGAAAAATCATTATTTATAATTAAAATATGCCCCCCCTCAGTATCAAGGTAAAAATCAACCTCTACATCCACTAATCGCCCATTGAAATGTGCTCTAACAGGATAGCGATTGAGTTGATTTTTTATTTTAAAAAGGGCATTTAAATATATTTTAAAAGCATCACCATTCCGCACAAATTGTTGATATACAGTCATTTCTGCAACATCATATCGGTCAACCAATGATTTGGCTAATGCCAACCGCTCAGTTTCAGGCATAGTTGTTAAATATGAGTTGAGTGCTTGAGCAACCCGTTGTGGTTGAGCACCTTCCTTGAGTGCTATGGCTGGAGCATATCCCTCAATATCACCGAGTTGTATGCGGCCTTCATGCACCATACTTTCTTTTTCAATATCAATTTTATAGGATAAAAAGGAGTGTTTCCCCTTGCGCTCTTCTATGAACTGTATTTTTTCAACGCTCGTAGGCGCATATCCAAAATCCTTTTCATACACAAACTCTTCAAAATCCTTGGAAAGATATTTATCCTGCCATAAAAAATGGGTTTCATTGCCTTCCTCAAGGGTTGGAAAATCCTCTTTACCCTCATGCCACGTGCGATTGAGCCATTTTGTAGGGGTTTGAGTAGTCGGAAATATCAGATAATCCCGCGCTCGGGTGATGCCCACGTAAAGCAAACGCGCCTCCTCTGCAAGAGCCGCAAGCCTCACTTCGGCTTTGGCTTCGGAACTATTGATACGCTCCTCAAGTTCTGTATTTTTAAATAAATCAGCGTAAGGGTTCACCCAAAAACGCAGCCATCGATTGCCTAAAATATCATTTAAATCTACCCCGTCAGTATCTGACTTTGTAAGCGGCTGAATGGCAACGCCGAAGACTTGATCTTTTAGGTTATTGTCTAAATTACCGAGTATTAAAATAGGGTATTCTAAGCCCTTTGAGCGGTGATAAGTGAGCACATTCACGGCATCAGCCCCTTCGCCACTGCTTTGTGTATCATCGCCCCGCTCTTGTAAATTACCGAGCCAAAGTAAAAAACCGCCTAACGAAGCGGCTGTATGCAAGCGGTTGCAGTTTTCTTCATATTGAATAGATAATTTACGTATAACATCAACATTATCAAGTCTTTGTGTCGTATTGCCCCATGACACTATGATGCGCCGAAGGTCGAGTTCTTCTAAAATAAAATTAAGAATTTCGTTGGATGAAAGCTCTAAAATGTCTCTTCGGAGGTCATTGATTTGTTTGATAAAATCATTGTCATAAGCCCATTTCCAATCGTATTTATCCTCACCTACTTTGGCTAAAAAAGCCAAGCGATGTTCAATGATTTCAGCCAGATGTTTTTGTTCGGCTAAAAGTAAAATCTCCGCCACCGAAAGCGAATCATGCTTATTTAAAAGGTAACGTAAAACGGCAAAAATCAACTTTGCCTCAGCCGTTTCAAGCAGACCTGTACGGGCGATTGCTGCTTTCAAGCCTACCCGATGCAATGCCTCAGCCACCGTTTTACATTGGTCGTTGGTGCGACAAAGTATCGCCACATCTCCTGCTTGGGCGGGACGACATTCTTTTTCACCTTTGGGTAAAATCATGGGTTGGCGTTCCAAAAAAATACGCAATGATTCGGCAATGCAGTTTTCAGTCCACGGCGCAGCAGGCTGCCTTTTACGGGTATCACCGCCATTATCGAAGGCAAATTGCCAATGAATGAGGGCATCCCTTTGAAGATTGGCATCTTTACGCATTGGCGTAAGAGCCACTTGTTCAGTTGGCAGATTTTTAAAAGCCTTAGTAAAAATGGCATTTGTAGCATTCACTATATCAGGTCGGCTGCGCCACGAATCCTTTAAAATATCTTCATCTTTGATACCGATATGCTTAATTATGGCTTCCATTAAGCGTGGTTCAGCCCCCCGGAAACCATAAATACTTTGCTTCGGGTCGCCTACCCAAATGGAGTTTTTAGCGATATGCGATAGTTTTAAAAAAATATCTAATTGAATGGGGCTTGTATCTTGAAATTCGTCCACCATTAAAAGGTCTAATTCATCATGTAAGACTTCCAATACTGAGGGGTTCGCCAATAATTGCCGCACAAGGACTTCCATATCCGTGTAATCAATCAAGCCACGTTGCTTTTTAAAACGGTCGTATTCAGCGATTCCTCCGATGACAATATCAAAAATATTATCAATAAAACTCTTTATAGTATCTTGAAAAGCAGGAAATTGGGTGTGAATTTTAGAAAAATCAAGTAATTCTTGCACCGCTTCACGGCTTTTAGCGCCGACTTTGAGTTTACCAATTTTGACCCATTGGTGCCATTGCAATGATTCACGTTGGCGCAATTCATTGCGCAACATTCTCAAATCATTCAAGGCTTCTTGAGTAACTTTTGTTTCATCTGCACCGCCCGTAAGGGCATCAATACTTTGATTTAAAAGTTCTTGCAGTTTATCATTATAAGCCACTTCTGAAGTATAAGGCTCGCCGAGAAATGCTTGAAAAGTAGCAAAAGACCGTTTTTTACTTTCTTCTAAAACCTCTTTTGAAAAAGCATTGGCACGGGCTACATCTACTAATTGGCGGACATCTTTGCGCCAATCGTAGCTCCCCGTTTTTTTAGTCAAACCCAATTTTTCGCATAAAATATTCATTTTTTCAACCCTCTCATATGTCAAAATCTGAGCGAGCGATTGATTGAACATAATTTGTTGGTCTTCATCAGCGATAATATCAACTTGTGGCGAAACGCCCGCTTCAAATGCAAAACGCTTCAATAATTTCACCCCTAAGCCGTGTACCGTACCAATGAGTGCATTGGAAAGGTCATTGGCTTGCTCAGTTAAGCCTTCTTCAAGCAGTTTTGTGCGCACCCGTTCTTGCAATTCGGCAGCAGCTTTTGAAGTAAAAGTAGTAGCGATGATACCACTTGCACGAGTTCCTTCACGCAAGAGTTTAACCATCTCTTGAGTGAGTCTGTATGTTTTACCACTTCCTGCGCCAGCCGAAATTATTTTTACTGCCATAATTTATTTATTTCAAGTAAAAGGTCTAATATCTATAACCTATTAGTCTAATATCTACTCCACAGGCGAAGTTACGACTTTTAGTAAAATACTGAGGGATGTATCAAAACTTTTTGTTTTGAAATAAAATTTTTATTAATTTTATAACTGAATTAATACCTTAGTTAATGAGTCCTTTTAATTTTAATAAAAACATTGATAATCAATATGTTCTGTATTTTAATTATTGATTTTAAAAGGGCATTTTAAAAATAATCTACAAATTGATTGAAAAAACAAGCAAAATACTGAGGGGTATGTTTTCATTTCTTACATTTGCCTAACGAATCTGTATTAAAATATTTTCATGAAAAAATTATTCCTTTTAGATGGTCATGCTTTGGTGTACAGAGCGCATTATGCCTTTATCAGCCGCCCTTTGATGAATTCTAAGGGGTGGAATGTATCCTGTATCAGTGGTTTTACGCGCGTATTGCTTGATGTGATGAAAAGAGAAAACCCTTCTCACTTGGCGGTTTCGTTTGATTTGCCAACGCCTACTTTTCGCCACCACATGTTTGATTTGTACAAAGCCAATCGCGATTCTCAACCCGAAGATATTTCGTTTGGCATCCCTTATATCAAAGAAATTTTGAAAGGCATGAACATCCCTATCGTCACTGCAGAAGGTTTTGAAGCAGATGATGTGATTGGCACTTTAGCAAAACAAGCAGAAAAAGAGGATTTTCAAGTATATATGATGACCCCCGATAAGGATTATGGTCAATTGGTAAGCGAGAATATTTTCCTCTACAAACCCGCTAAAAATGGTAATGAAGCTGAGGTGTGGGGTGTAAAAGAGGTTTGTGATTATTGGCAGATTAAGGATGTGATGCAAGTGGTGGATATTTTAGGTTTACAGGGTGATGCATCGGATAATATCCCGGGAGTACCTGGTATTGGACCTAAAACTGCGGCTATTTTATTAGAAAAATATGGTTCTGTTGAGAATATCATTGCGCATAAGGACGAGCTAAAAGGAAAACAACAAGAGACTTTTACCAATTTTGCGGAGCAAGGGCTTTTATCTAAAAAATTGGCTTTAATAGATGTTAACGTGCCGGTTCAATTTCACGCAGGTGACTATGAAATCAGTGAATATAACAACGAGTATCTTGCCGAAGTATTCAAGGAGTTGGAATTCAAATCTATTGCAAAGGAAATTTTAGGGAAAGGAGATGATACTTCTACATCAAATGACCAAACTATCATCCATGCAGCAGCTTTAAAAATCGGTGTTCAAGCTGATTTGTTTGGAGCCATAGTAGGCGATATTTCCGAAAATCCAAGCGGAAGCAGTAGCAGCCACGCAGGTTTGCCGAGTTATTCTCACGCTGATAAAAATATTGATAATACCGTTCACCGTTACGAATTGGTGGATACCTTTGAAAAACGCCAAGAGTTAATCAAGCGTTTGGAAGAAAAAGGCATATTTGCTTATGATTCTGAAACGACGGATATTGATGCAAACAAGGCTGAAATGGTAGGCATGTCTTTTTCCACGGAAGCTTATGAAGGCTATTATGTGCCTGTTCCTGCCAAAGCTGCTGATGCGCAAGCGATTTTAAATGAATTTAGACCTCTTTTAGAGAATCCGAATATTAAAAAAGTAGGTCAGAATATTAAGTATGATTTAATCATATTGAAATGGTACGGCATAGAGATGCAAGGTGTGGGGTTTGATACCATGATTGCTCACTATCTATTAGAACCTGAATTGAGACATAATATGAATTATATGTCAGAAACATATTTGCATTATGCGCCTGTTTCTATCGAAACGTTGATTGGTAAAGGTAAAAATCAGCTTTCAATGCGGGATATAAGAGTTGAGAGAGTGAAAGATTATGCTGCCGAAGATGCTGATGTAACGTTTCAATTATACCAGTTTTTTAAAGAAAAAATCGAATCTCAAGGATTTGAAAAGCTTTTTAAGGAAATGGAAATGCCCCTTGTGGAGGTTTTAACGGAATTGGAATACAATGGAATTCGCGTGGATGCGGATTATTTAAATGAATATGCCAAAGAATTAGACATTAAAATTCGTGATTTTGAAAAA
>JANPHO010000737.1:0-5251 GCA_031424515.1 Saprospiraceae bacterium | reverse complement strand
GTCCAAAGCCCCGCAAAGGCTTTATTGGGTTCGTTATTGGGGTCAAAAGTATAATGGACATGCTGCAAAGTGCGCGGACTTAAACCCGTCAAACTCATCAAATGACCCGACCAAGCTGGGGTTAAATTGGGGATAAAATTGCGCCAATAGTCATATTTTTCAGGTTTTTCTATCGTCCAATCTTCGCCTTCATGATAACTCATGGCGAAGCACATCGAAAAGGCTTGCACATTTTGCGGATTGGCTTCTTCTTTTGCACTGGGTTCGCCTGTTTCCTTTTGGCTTTCAGAACCTGTGACAAACTCGGTATTGGTCAAAGGCAATAAATCGCCTAATTCGGTGGCATCTATGAAATATTTAGCTGAAATCGTTCTTATTTCAGCCGTTTCTATGTTTTTAATTGAAATATCATGGACGTGTCCCCCCACCGAGTTCTCGGGGTTAGAAACCTCAGTATTTGAGCCAATTGGAACATATTTTTTTAAAATAGTCAATTGCCCCTTTTCAATAAAAGGCTGCAAAATGTTTTCTAAAACGGTTAAAAATACTTTTGGCTCAGCGCACAAAGGCGATACCCAACCATTACCAGGGTTTAAAATAGGGTTATTTTGCGCTTCAATACTGAGGGGGTAGTTATCCCTATAAAATTGACGCACCTCTTCCCGAAATTTTCGATACGATGCTGTACAGCCGAACTTTTCAATCCAACCATGTTCATCAGGTGGGGTGGCTTGGGTGGTAAATTGCCCACCAATCCAATCCGTTTCTTCGGTCATAATGACGTTTAAACCCGCTTTGCACGTTGCCAAAGCACAAGCACAACCACCAACACCGCCTCCGATTATGAGAATATCTGTCTGCATATTGAAATTTTATTTTTTAGAAGCCACAATTACTACCCCCTCAGTATTTTCCCGATTTTCCAACTCCGTTTTTGCCAATGCCAGTGCTTGTTCCAAATCTGCTAAACCCGATAAATTGATTATGCGCGTACCAACCAATAAATGAATATCGGGCAGACTGCGCCCCGCATCACCAAAGTCAGTAAGGCTCAGAATGACGGTTTCTAATTCTGTTAAAACGTGCGCAATTGTCGTTGTAGTCACTTGTGCATTCGGGCGTTGAAGTCGAATAACCCCCGTTTTATCCGTAATTCGAACTGCATTTTGAGTGTTTTTAGATAGATTAAAAAACGTTTTCACTTCTTTTTCATGAGCAAAAATATAAAAAGAGCCTGTTTCACCCGTCAATTTTACGTTTAAAATATCGGATTGCATAGAACGGGCGGCGACGATTTTACAATCATCTAAGGTGGCGTTTTTGATACTCGTATCGTCTTTTTTCAATTCAGTAGTACCAAAAGCGGTGGCACGCACCAAGTTGCGACGAGTATCCACTTCCACTTGCACTTCTATGGTTTCGGGGACAGCCCCAATTTTTATCACGGCTTCGGTGGCTTCTCGACGGACGGCGAGAATATCTTCGGGCGTGGGGTCAACGATATTGCGCTCAATGGTATCCCGCACCATCGCCAAAGCCACCCCAATTGTCGAAATCACCTCCGCTTTTTTCGCTAAATGGGCGGGTAATTGCATCAATTCGCCCGTAAAAAGTACCAACGATGCTGCACCACCACCGCCGCCAATCAACTCCACCAGCGACCTATCCAAATTGTATTCAATAATCAATGCCTCGATTTGCTTCGCCACTTTTCGGCAGGATATTTCCAAGACCTCACGCGCCGTTTCTTCCACCGTTTTACCAATTTTATCGGCTAAAGGTTTAAAAGCTGAACGTGCCGCTTCGGTATTGCCTTTGGCAAAAGCGGTGTCAGGAATAATACCCAATAAATTGGCTGCACAAGTAGGTGTTAGTGAAAACCGTTTGCCACTTGTGGTTTCAATAGCCGTGTAATCATCCGCATCTTTTTCAGTCGGGCGCAAATGCACCAATTTTGCACCCTCAAATACTGAGGGGGTCTCAAAACAAGCGTAATGCAAGCCCGCTATATGCGCTGAACGGGAGCCAACATCTACGATTTTACCGTCCTTTTCACGTATCATACTTCCACCCGCAATCGCCAAAGTGCGGACATCAAGCGTATTTAAATAGGTGCGATGACCGCCTACCCGTGCCGCTTTTGTTTGCGGTTGCCCGTCTCTAATAACAGAAATATCGGCACTCGTTCCACCTACTTCTATGAAAATACCGTCTGAAACTCTTTCGTGCATCAATGCCCCTGCAATGCCTGCGGCGGGACCTGAAAGCATGGTCATAATCGGGCGGCGATGTACTTCTTCCACACTCATCACGCCACCATCTGAACGCATAATCATCAAAGGCGCTTTGATGCCCGCTTGTTTTACACAGGCATCGGTCATGGTAGCTGTATGTATCATTTTAGGGAGAATTGCCCCATTGATAACGGCTGTTCGAGTGCGTGTCCGCAAGCCATAAAGCGTCGAAACCTCATGCCCACTGGTGGCTAAAATGCCCTTTTCTCTGGCTTTTTCGCTGATAAATACCTCATTTTCGGGATTATCCACTCCAAAGGCTTCGGAGGTGACGATGACTTCAACTCCCTTATCTTTAAAATCTGAAAGTTGTTTTTCAATGCCTTTTTCAGTCATATTTTTATTTGAAAAAAAGGTGTATTCGGCTTGTAAAAAGCGATTGGGAGCCAGTTCGATTCTCGGTATTTTAGTATCCATTTTCGCTTTTATGCCTTCTAAACCTTCGCCAATGCCAATAATACCCACTTTTGCTACATCGCCTTCGAGCAAAGCATTGGTGGCTTGCGTGGTGGAATGGGCGATAAAAACCACATCTTCGGGCTGAATATTCAAGTCCGACAACGCTCGATTGATGGCATTGATGATGCCGAGTGCGACCCCCTCAGTAGCGTCATGCGTAGTAGGCACTTTGAGTTGCGAAATGACTGCGTTCGTGGCATGGTCAATGACCACCACATCGGTAAAAGTACCGCCGACATCTATGCCTACTCTGACTTGTTTGGACATATTGAAAATGGGTTAAAATGCTTAAATTTTTGTAAAACCATGTAAAAATCCCTATATTTGCATACTAATAAAAGCCAGTATATAAAAATGTCAGAATCAGTTTCTATCGTTTCAGAAAAAAAAGTAACCTATAAAACTGCTCCTAAATACGTTTCAATCGAAGCCTATTACAAAGCAGAAGAGAAATCTTTAACCAAACATGAATACCATGATGGTATCGTTATCCCTATGGCTGGAGCAAAACTAACACACAATCGATTGGCACACAAAGCTGCTTACCTAATCGAATTTTTTACAGAAGAAAACCATTTTGATTTTATCGTTAGTACTGGTGATACAAAAATCCGTATTGAAGATTATAATAAAATTGTTTACCCCGATGCTGTTGTCATCTGCGAAACCCCTCAGTATTACAACGGTCGAGAAGACACGATTACCAATCCGTTGCTTGTGGTAGAGGTTCTATCTCTTTCAACTGCTCGTTTTGATAGGACAACTAAATTTGAATATTACCGCACTTTGCCCAGTTTTAAAGAATACGTTTTAATACATCAAGACCTTCATCGCGTATCAGTTTGGACAAAACAAGCTGATGGTGCTTGGTTGCCGAAAGATTACGTCGGTGATGAAGCTACTGCTGTTTTGCATAGCATTCAAGATTGCCCTATTTCCCTTGCTCGCTTGTATAAAGGAATTTAAAAAAACATAAAAGTTGCTATAATTAAGCCCAGAATACACACCAATATCACCGGTAAAATCGTCTCTTTTGTCAATTCCTCTACCCGTACGCCTGTAAAATTCGCTATCCACACATTATGGGTATTGGTTGGGTCACAGATGTTTTGTACCTGCACCACGCACATTATTGCTGCCAATAAAGCAATGGGCGGTAAAACACCCGTTCCGAACATTATCGTGAATAAACCAATGCCGATACCAAATATATTCAAAGGACCCCGATACAAAGCCAAAGGCGACAGCAAGCCAAAAAACGCCACATAAAAAATGGGTGAGCCAAAAGGCAATGATTTTATCAAGGGTTCAAGAGCCATTTTAATGGGTTGAAGATTTAAAGCGTTTAAAAGCATACCTATACCCATCATTAAAATAGCGGCGGGTACGCCATCTTCGATGCCTTTTATGGCACTTGAGGTAAGGGTTTTAATCCCAATTTTCCAATCGGTCATTAAAACTGCAAAGAGTGAACCGATGATAAAAGCGGCTATAAAATCTAATTTAATACCATACGCATTGAAACCAAAGAACAAAACCAATGGCACAATTGGGGTCAATAAAGCCACCAAAGACACACGCTTTTTATGCGTTCTTTTCAATAATTCTTCCTTGGGAACGGCGGACATTAATAGAATTTCGCCTGAGCGTTTGGCGGCAATCATAGCGTAAATAAAAACAGCAATGAGCATTAAACCCAATATTATGAATGCAAATATCGAAACTTGATTCGGCAAAAGTTCGGTGTCTTTTAATTGTAAAAGCTGCCGATAAAGCGTAAAAAGAATTGGATTGAAGATAAAACCCGTACCAAATGCCAGTAAAAACAGCGTTCCCGCTAATTTGCGAGGAATGCCCAAACTCATCATAATTGGTAAAACCAAGCTACCGACGGTGATTATTGCGCCTAAACCTTGTAGCGTAGTGAATAAAACAATGGTTACAAGCATCAAACCAAAGGCCACAATTAAGGGTCTTTCACCGCCAAATTCGGCTGCTCTTTTGATGATTTCTTCGGCAATGCCCGTTTGCATCATCACACGTCCCATCATAGCACCCATAAAAACGGCAACATATACAGGCGCAAGTTTGGTGCAACCCTGTCCAATGATGCTGTTTAAAATATCTGTTACAGGCAATTGGGCAAGCAATGCAATGAGTATTGCCATGCTCGGCAAAGCCAATAATGCAGGCATTTTGCGCGTGAACATCAAGGCAGCAAAGATGATAAAAATGATAAGTAAGCCGATGGCAATCATGGTTGAGTTTTTAGTTTTTGGTTTTTAGTGTTTAGAACAAAGAATGATTTATCTAAACACTAAAAACGAGATACTCGACACTAAAAATTAGATAGTGATTTAAAATGTATGCTATTCTAAAATGTACGAGTCCGCTGGACTCGAAACATCCGTTTTTCAATATTTTCTATAAATGTGTGAGTCCTCTGGACTCAATACTAGTTGAAAATGAGTCCAGAGGACTCACACATTTGTAGAAAA
>JANPHO010000736.1:0-24199 GCA_031424515.1 Saprospiraceae bacterium | reverse complement strand
ACATCATAATCAATATCATAACCGTTTCCAATGACATATTTTTGCTCAATAAAAGTTTGGGCATCAGCCGCGGCTCTGAACACGATTGTGTTACCAGATACTGAGGGGGTGAAAAATAATTCGTCCGTGGAAATTTTACCTTTAGCTGTTGCTGTAGGCATTATTATTTCAAATCTATTTTTAATGTCTTCTAAAAGGCGAAGTGGTTCTTTATGTTCAACTTTATTGGAATCTTCATAAATTTTGAAATGTTGTTTCAACAAAACATCTTTTATGCGCCCACCTTTGTTGGTAAAAGTTATTTTAAAAACATCATTTTCAAGCGTGTTTGTTTGCACCTGACCCATTGTCAAAGGAGCTAAATTTCCATAATCTCCTTGTAATTGTTTCGAAGCATTAGAATCAAGAGCTGCAACGGATTGAGCAGCTGGATTGACTTGAGCAATGTTTTTAAGACTATCAGTGATGCGTTGAGCCAATGCCGTTGAATCTTGAATTCTCTTATTCTCAGCAACTTGTGAAGCCGATGGTGCAGCAAAATACTGCCAGCCAAACAAAATTACCATAATCAACATCATGCCTATCATGGCATTTTTACTATCTGGATTCATTTATATTGAAATTTTAATAAAAATATCTGAATAACTGCGCTTTTCTAAAAAGCGGTGCAAATGTACAAAATGTAAAAGAAAAACCGTCTGAAAGTTATATAGTTGTGCTAAAATAACCAATATTTTCTTTTAAAGCCGGCTCTTAAAATCTTTGAAAATTCTACGCTGCGCTCGCATTTTCAAAGATTTTAAGCCCGACAGAAAATATCGTCTATTTTAACACGGCTATTTAACTTTCAGACGGTTCATGTATTTTTTTATTTCATTTTAGCCCAATTAATGTCGTACATAGATGTAAAAACAGAATCTGGTATTTCTTTATAAACGCCCATGGGCGTCATTGAGCGTCCATCACCTCTATTGGTGGAGAGTAAAATATTGCCCAAAGGTCGGTAATCAGCCCATGGAGTGCTCATACGCGGTTTTTCATCCGTAGTTTTAGAGAAAAAATCCCATTGAGTGACCATGTGGCTTGACGGATTGACATATATCCAATAACGATTATCCGGGGTATCGCCCACACTTTTGAAAGTTAATTCTAAAACATCACATTCTGCATTGATAAAATTGTTCTTTTTACCTGCATACTTCAATGTCACACCACTATCTTTTAATTTAAAAGGCATAACTAACCAATAAGAATCATTGATCCAAGCGGATTTAGCTCTTCCAAGATATTTTTTTAAGGAATCCGGATTGGTCATCTCTTGACCGTCTTTCCAAACTTTACCCGTCATATCTTTCAAATTCAAGCGCACTTTTAATGGTTGATTGAGATAATCAATGCGAACACGTTCGTTCCATTTATCCCACAATAAAGCTCTATTATTAAAAAATGTCCAACGGATGTAACGGGTCATATCCCACGCGTAACGGCCTCCTACAGCTTTCATCACTTCATCAGCAATGGTAATGGCTTTTGCATCCGACCCCTCAGTATCGAAGCCCACTGCAGGCGTATTGGGTACATCTTTATTCACAAATTTTTGAGAAGTTTGACAAGCGATGACGCTCAACAGAATGGCACAGGCAAGTAGTAATTTATTCATAGTTAAATTTTGTTGACACACTTTGATTTGATATTCGTTCGTATATTTTGTCTATTCCAATGGGTCGTCAATGGGCTCCCAAAGTTCAATTTTATTGCCTTCTGGGTCGAGTATCCAACCGAATTTTCCATATTCATACTCTTGCATTTCACCGACAACCGTTACGCCCTCCCCCTTCAGTATTTCAAGCAATTTTTCGAGATTTTCAACTCTAAAATTGAGCATAAATGGGCTATCGCTCGGTGCCAGATATTCCGTATTTTTAGGGAACAAACTAAATTCTGTCCTGCCAATTTGGTCAGGATTATCTCTTTCACGCCATTTAAAAGTTGACCAAGAGTTTTTACCAAAACTTAAACCCAAATGTTGGTCATACCAACTCGTTAATTCCTTTGGGTTTTCAGATTTAAAAAATACCCCACCTAAGCCAGTAACTCTTTTCATGGTTTGTCATTTATATATTTTCCAAATTTACAAATAAAAATCTCGATCACTAACAACTAAGTACACTATCGTAAGTAGTCATTTTTAAATAAAGTCTGTTATTTTATTTTTTAATCTACTGATTTTCAATTAATTGTAAAATTAATAACCAATAACCAATAATTAGTTACTACCAATCACCACTGGCACCGCCTCCACCGAAATCACCACCACCAAAACCACCAAAGCTGCCGCCATCATCAGAACCGCCACCACCGCCACCAAAGCCACCACCACCACCGCCGCCCCAGAATATCCAGCCGCCACCGCCATTATCATAATGGCGTTTCCTATTGGGTCCATAATATGCCGCTCCACGATTTTTACTATTCGCTATAATGATAAATGCAATGATAATGATGATTAAAATGACGAAAAATATCCAAGAGCCATCGCCTGAATCACCCGGATTTTCGTTCACATACTCCCCTTTTACAGTCGAACGAATAGCTTTTATTGCGTTTGAAAAACCTTGATAATATTGTCCAGCTTTAAAACTGGGCGTCATTTCGTTGGAAATAATACGCTTACAAATCACATCGGGCAGAGCGCCCTCTAAGCCGTAACCTGGGGAAATATTGATTTTGCGGGGCTCAAGTGAAACTATAATTACAACACCGTTATTTTTAGATTTGCTTCCCACGCCCCATTTTCTCCCGATTTCTAAAGCCCAATCTTCGATGGCATAATCGCCGAGAGATTTAATGGTAACAATAGCTATTTGATTAGAAGAGCTATCATTGTACACCACCAACTCTTTTTCAAGACGGTTTCTATCATCTATTGACATCAAACCCGCCATATCATTCACCAATTTTTGGGGATAAGGTCGGTCAGGCACTTGAGGTTGCGCCCATGAAATCACGCTGGGTAAAAGCGTGATAATCCATAAAATGATGCTTAAAAATCTATTTTTTAACAATGGAATATATATTTTAATATTCAATTTAATTTTTTTTACTCAAATCTATAAATTCCTCTTTTCGAGCTGGAATTTCTAACTTTTTACATCTATTGGGTACAATAGCGTCCAAAAAGCTTGCCCCGTTTGTGGCATCCAAGAAAAACCACGTTTTACCATTATCATCTGAATTCCCTAAAAGAAAAACTGTAGAACGCATCGCCAACGTATCGCCCAACCGCATAATCATCGTTTGGGATAAAATGCAATTAATGGCACTATCGCACTTTACAAAATTGAAAGGCACACCAAAATCAATAGAATCAATTTTTACTTCTTTTTCGATGGCACTCATTTGTTCTTCCATCATCTTCGCAAAATCATCCATTGTCCCGAACATGGAGACAATTTTAGGATGGTTCAACTCAGCATATCTTTTGTAATCGTGTTCTTTGAAGGTTAACTCTAAATCATTAGCTGTCTCTAAAGCCATATTTTTCCAAAAAGTAGAATCTGCTTGAGCCTTTAAAACGACCACCGCACATACCAGTACCCAACAGAGAATTATATTTTTCATAGATAAATGAATGATTGGTGATGGGTGATGGGTGACGGGTGATGGGTGATGGGTAATAAGTGATAAATACCAATTTATATTGTAATCACTTTTCACCAATCACTCATTTTATTTCCCATAAACAGGCTTATCCGATAATTGATTGCTACCCTCAGTATCATCTGGAAAAAGGTCTTTCAATTTCAAACCGATACTTGCCACCACTTCACAGACCCCCTCAGTAATTGCATCATTTTGGAGGTGATTTTTTAATATAACTGCTTCCTCTTTCCAAAAGCTATTACCCACTTTTTGATGAATACCTTCATCGCCAAATACCGCAAATTTCTTATCCTTTTTAGCAATATAAATCAAAACTGCATTGCGTTCTTTTGTCAAATGCATTTTTAATTTTTTAAAAACTTCTAAAGTCCGTTCATGCGTTGGCTTACTACATAAGCTTTCAACATAAAGGCGTACCTCTCCCGAGGTGCCTTTTTCAGCTTCCCGAATGACGCTCATTATGCGCTTTTCTTCGCTTGTTGTAAAAAATTTAGTTGTCCAAAACATGAGTTTAGTTGTTGGTTATTGGTTATTAATTATCAGTTGTTGGTTATTGATTATTAGTTATTGATTATTTCACGTAAAAAACCAACAACTAATAACCAATAATCAACAACTAAAAAATTATTGTTGCGGCTTAGTATCAAAAGCACCTTTCAAACTTGGGGCTTTTTCTGCACCCGCATCCGATTGGAAAAATCCTTTTTCGTGGAATCCAAAAACGCCCGCAAAAAGATTTGATGGGAATGATTTCACGCTCACATTGTACTCTTGAACTGATTTATTAAAATCGTTACGGGCTACTTTTATGCGGTTTTCAGTACCACTTAAGTCCGTTCTCAATTCGCTGAAGGCAGCATTGGATTTCAAATTTGGATATTGCTCAGAAACGCTCAATAAACGACTCATTGCCATACCGATTTGACCTTGTGCCTCTTGATATTGCTTAATTTTTTCGGGCGTCAAATCCTTCGCATCCAATTTCATTTGGGTAGCACTTGCTCGGGCTTGAACAACACCTTCTAAAACACTTTTCTCAAAATTAGCTTCACCTTTTACGGCTTCAACGAGGTTCGGAATCAAGTCAGAACGGCGTTGATACTCACTTTGAACATTCGCCCATTTTAAACTCACATTTTGCTCAGTGGACGTCATGCCATTGTATTTACAACCGCCATAAAAGAATAAAAGAACCGCGAAACCAATTAATAATAAAGTTGACTGCTTCATAACTGCTTTGTTTTTAAATTGAATAATTGCATTTTTATAAATATCCAAAATCAATTGGATTGGTTTTGATTGATGTAGAATTTACCTCTTTCTCATTCGGAATATTGAAGAACTAAATAACTTTGAACAAATTTAGATAAAAACTTCAGACTCCCAATTTTTAAGTAAAATACATTTTCGAATACATCAATTTTCATAAAAAACCAAAATCCAAAAATTTAGTTCGTTCCCTTTTTCGCTCATTTCTAAAAGTGGTCTGAGCATATCTAAATCAACGATTAATGGGTTCTTTTTAACGACATAAATGGTTGGGTTCTTCAAGTTAAAAAAATGAAAAATGGGTAAAAAATGTGACCAATACTGAGGGGCTAATTCCAAAAATTAAAAACTTTCTAACGCATTTTATGTTAAAAGACAAAACGTCAATCATAATTATACGAATAGAATTTTATGAATAATAAAGTCAACGATTTTAGGTCACTCCCCACGCATCCGTACAGCATAATGATGTACTTGGTTTTAGCGGGTCTGACCATGATATTTTTAGGCTTATCGGCTGCGTATTTGTACACTCGAGTAACCACTGGAGTAGCTCCCATCAAAATTCCGTGGTTGTTTTTAGTCAATACTGGCGTCTTGGCGGGCAGTAGTTGGATGCTCAGAAAAGCAAAATCCTTTTATTTAAAGGACGATACTGAGGGGTATCAACGCGCCTTATGGGGAACTTTTTTATTGACGATTTTATTCATGGTTTTACAATATTTAGCGTGGAAAATGTTGTGGACTGAAAATCCGAATCTGGCTAATGGCAATATGCGAGATTACGTGTGGGCAATTTCTATCATCCACTTTTTTCACATTGTTTCAGGTTTACCTTTTTTCATTATTTTCCTAATCACGGCTTATCGCCGAATGAGAGAACCCGTAAGTGTTTTGGTCTATTTTAGCGACCCCGTAAAACAGCTTAGATTGCGCCTTTTGACGCTTTATTGGCAATTTTTAGATTATTTATGGCTGTATTTGATGTTTTTCTTCTGGGCAAATTATTTTGTGCAGATATAGTTTTTAAAAGAAAATAAAAAGCGGAATCAAGGTATTTGATTCCGCTTTTTAAATTTTTAAAACGTTACACCTATAATCAAACAGTAAAAACGGCATAAAATACAAAAATACTGAGGGGTTATATAATTTCAAAATCTTAAATCTTTTTAATCCAATTCTAAAAGGCTTTTTAATTCCGTCGCTTCTTCGGGCTTCATTTTACCACTTAAAATGAGGCGTAATTCTCTACGCCGAGCTGCTTCATTGAACATTTTTTCCTCCTCATTGGATAAAGGAATTACGGGGCAGATGGGTTTAGGCTTACCAGTTTCATCATCAACGGCAACAAAAGTCAAATATGCATGATTACACCTTCTTGGATTTCCAGCTTTCATATCCGCAGCAAAAACCTCTACAACTATTTCTATTGATGTATTAAAAGCCCTTGTCACTGACGCTTCCAAAGTTACTATATCCCCTTTAAAAATGGGTTTTTGAAACGAAACATGGTCAACAGAAACGGTTACTACTTGCGAATTGCAATGTTTGCCCGCACAAATAGCTGCCACAATATCCATCCATTTCATCAGATTACCTCCCATTAGATTGCCCATAGGGTTAGTGTCATTGGGCATCACCATTTCGGTCATTATCGTTTTCGATTCACTTACTTTTTTACCTTGCATATTTTCTTTAGATGATAGATGTTAGAGGATGGATGTTAGAAGGAGCTAAGTGCTTGGTTTTTTTGAAATCTTAGGAAGCCTCAAAGGCTTCCTAAGATTGATTCTACCCATGCACTTATTTTTAATAAAATTAAATTAACGAATCATCACGCCTTTTCTATTGATAAAAGGAATATTGATGAAATTAACCGGTTCAATGCTGCCCACCACAAACACGTATTTTTTATCGTACATGTGCCCGTCATAAGTGAAACTGACCCAATATTCATGCGACATCCATAATAATTTATTAGAAACTGGCTCAATTTTAATCATATCCAATGCACCTACTTCTTCAAAAAAGTGCCGTAAAGTACTCGTTTTACGCATAACGCCATCTTCGTCTTCACCATATCCTTTGGATACGACCAGAACGTTTTTAATGGCTTCTTCTTTAAAATTAATCAGATAGGCATCCCAGAGTTCTTCGTCGGGATTGATTATTTCGGGTGGGGCTATCACGATAGCCATGTCTTCCACTTTCAGCTCGGGTATATCCTTTTTCATCGATAATGAAGGCTCAAATGCCTTTGTTTTTAAATTTTCTCTAACTAATTTGACTATTTTTTAATGCTTATACTGAGGGGGTATGAGTTTAGAGGATTTAATCAAACAAACTCAAAACCAAACAACTCAGAAAAATGTTTTTTGAGCTTGGCTTTTACCTCTTCTACGTCAATTTTCTTACCAAGTTCCACGGCGAGTGAAGTTACTGTTTTATCTTCATCATTGATTCCGCAAGGAATGATATTATTAAAATATTTCAAGTCAGTATTCACGTTAAAAGCAAAACCGTGCATCGTCACCCAACGGCTCAAATGTACCCCAATGGCACATATTTTTCGCTTCGGCAAAATATCGGTTCCTTCTAACCAGACGCCCGTAAATTCCTTTATACGCGTTCCTTCAATGCCATATTCTGCAAGTGTTCGAATCACAGTTTCCTCCAAATAACGCACGTATTTATGCACGTCGGTAAAAAAATAATCCAAATCAAATATCGGATACCCCGTTATTTGACCAGGACCATGATAAGTGATATCCCCTCCTCTATTTATTTTAAAAAATTCAATACCATTTTCAGCCAATTGCGTTTCATTGTACAATAAATGGTCAATTGAACCACTTTTTCCAAGTGTGTAAACGGGATTGTGCTCACAAAACAACAAATGATGCAGAGGAACATACTCTTCAAGCTGCTCTTCACCTACCTCAGCAAGCTGTTTGCGAGCGGCTAACTTAGCGTCAATTACCTCTTTTTGAAGGATAAATTGGTAATCCCAAGCGTCTTTATAGGATATTTTACCTAAATCCTGATATTGTACTTTCTGAATCATGAGCGCAAAGATGAGAATTATATTAATTTTCCGCTTAAAGAAATCATCAATTCTTCAACAAAGTTCCGAACTTTTAGATTCAATTTTTTTAATTATTTTAAAAAAATAAAAATGATTTCCTACATTTGGGCAAAGCAAGTATGAGTTCGTTAATTTAACAATTGGAATACAGGGATAAATTGGCAATTCCGAAATTTCGAAATTATAGATTCCTTCAATATATTACGGAGTTTAAAACGCCCACTTTTGCTGCTTTTTTAATTGAAATTCAATCTTTTACGCATCTTTTTTTTCAACCAATCAAATTTTCTATGGAAAGATTTACAGGTTTAATTGGCATCGTTTTAATATTGGGAATAGCCTATGCACTATCCAACAATCGGAAAGCCATTAATCTTCGAACAGTCGGAATGGGTTTACTACTCCAATTCACTTTAGCACTTTTTATTTTAAAAACAGCCATCGGTCAAGCCATTTTTAAGTCAATTGGTGAAGGCGTTACTAAAGTAATTGATTTTTCGCAGGAAGGAGCGGGTTTTGTCTTTGGTCCGCTGATCAATGTTCCAGCCGTAAGTAAAGCATTTGGCGGAGCGGGCGGTTTTATATTCTTTTTTAAAATTATTCCTACTATCCTTTTTGTAGCTGTTTTAGTGAATATTGGCTATCATTTCGGTATTATTCAGCGTGTCGTTCAAGTCTTAGCGAAAGGTTTATTTTGGTTGATGAAAGTGAGTGGTGCAGAAGCTTTATCGAATATCGGCAGTGCATTTGTGGGGCAAGTAGAAGCTCAAATTATGATTCAGCCTTATTTAAAAGGTATGACTAAAAGTGAATTATTGGCATCTATGGCGGGCAGTTTTGCGTGTATTTCAGGGGGGGTGATGGCAGCCTATATTGGTTTAGGTGTTCCTGCTCAATATTTAATTGCTGCAAGTATAATGGCAGCTCCCGGTGCATTGGCTATTTCAAAAATAATCATTCCTGAAACAGAACCGTCCGAAACAGCGGGTAAAGTCAATATTGAAATAAAAAAAATGCACTCCAACCTAATTGATTCAATATCAGCAGGTTGTAGCGATGGCTTAAAAATTGGATTTAATGTAGCAGCCATGTTGATTGGCTTTTTAGCCCTCATAGCACTCATTAATTTTGGTTTAAATAGCCTCGGTGGGCTTTGGGGTGATCCTACATTTAGCCTTGATACTATATTAGGAACTCTTTTCTCAGGCCTTGCGTGGTGCATGGGTGTGCCTTACGATGAAATCCATCAAGCAGGTGCTTTCATGGGTCAAAAACTGGTAGCGAATGAGTTTGTGGCGTATAATAATTTATCAGCTTATCTTCCTTCCACAGACCCCTTGGTAGTGAAGCAAGTTGCCCTCATAAATGGGCACCCAATGTCGCCTAAAACGATTGCAATATTGAGTTTTGCCTTGTGTGGTTTCGCTAATTTCGGTTCTATGGGCATTCAAATCGGAGGAATTGGTTCATTAGAACCCTCTCGACGCGAAGATTTAACGAAATTGGTTTTGCGCGCTTTGATTGCGGGCACTTTAGCGTCTTATATGTCGGCTACGTTGGTGGGGATGTTGACGTGATAATTTAAGATTTAAGATTTAAGATTTAAGATTTAAAACGAAAGATTCAAGATATGATTAGTTCAATAAATCTTAAATCTTATGTCTTAAATCTTATGTCTTAAATCTTATGTCTTAAATCTTATGTCTTAAATCTTATGTCTTAAATCTTTTTCAAACTAAAAAATCCCTCATAAGCCCAAAATATTTTTTGAAAAACGACATGCTGAATGAGGTATAAATCATCCGTTTCAGTCTCCACATAATAACGTTCAACGACTACATTTCCTTCATTTTGAATAATCAAAGTCCCATCTGCATTGCGTGGAACTATGGGGTGTAGTTTTAAACTTTTAACTATCCCCTCAGTATTTTCAACTTTTATAATCGCAAAAGGCACCGTAGCCCTAAGGGAATCCATTTTTTCAAAACCATTTTCAAATCCCTCAGCGCCTAAAAATTTAAAACCCGTTAAAAACGACTCTACAAGCCCTTTAACTGGCGGCGTATTAATACGTGGCGTCAAAGGAAAAAGCGGTTCTACTTGCGCATTTCGTGAATCATTAGTGAGCTTAAATGACTTACTTTTCTGTAAAGGATATTCAATACTCACCGATTTTATTTGCTCAGGCGTTAAAGTAAAAATCATCCTATCCCGCCAATCAATTTCATCCGTAAAATAACGAACTCTCAGCGTGGCATTGATTCCAGGGATATGCGTTACGTAAGGTTCGTTGGCATTTTCCATCATCATGTACGTACCCGATTCGTCTATATTGGAGCCGCCAACATAGTATGATTTGAGCTTCTTATTGCTTTTATCATATATTTCCACTTTAATTCCACTTGAAGCAATATCTTTCACGACATTTTGAACCGCATTTCGGGGCAAACGGTACATCAATTCTACTTTATTGATGGTTTCAAGTAGATTGCCCATTACATCGGCACGGGCTTTATATTTATTATTGACTTTCCAATCCGTCTTACTTTCCCGTGTCAAAGTCACTTGTTTACCATTTCTATCTGCCAAAAAGATTTTATAAACACTCGCCGTATCCTTCACCGCAAAATCAAAATCGTAGCCGCTCAAACTCGTATCTTGTTTATTATTTAAAAACCAATAAGCACCTCCGCCTAAAATTAACACAACCAATAATAATATGATATTCGTTCTTTTCATCAACCTAATTTTTACCCTATTTTTATACAAATACTGAGGGATCTCTTTTAATTTGTATTACGAGTCCAGCGGACTAACTATAAGTATATTAAAATTATCTAAATTTCATCTTATTTCGCATACAACATCTTCCTTCTCCAAGCATAAAACACCCCAAACAGTCCTAAAAAAACCAAAGGTAAAAGGATATTCAGTACTTGAATAAGCGTCTTATTATCCTTCATTTTCACCGTATCTAAAAGGCGCAATTTCACCTCTTTTCCCCGCGCTTCGATGATGCCTTTATCGTCGAGCATGTATTCAACGGCATTTAAAAGGAAATCTTTATTCGCAAATTTATAGTTTTCAAAGCGGTTATAGCCCAATTTGAGCATCGCGCCTTGGCGGGTATCGTATTCATTGCGTGCCACATCACCGTCCGAAACCACGAGCATTTTGGTCGGTTTACTGAGGGGTTCATATTTTAGATTCAATTGAGCCAATGATTGCAATTGCTCGGGTGTCACGCGGTTTTCAAAAAGACTTTGAAACTGACCTTCCAACATGACAGCAATCGGTTGAGGTCCTTTATCGAATTTAGTGGGGTCGGCTGGGTAGCGCAATATTTCAAAATTCAAACGCGTGGGCGTGAATTGCAGGCGGCTTGTACGTGAAGAAGACAATAAAATCGTCTTTTTAATATCCGATTTAGTCCGAATCGTATCAATTGAACTTGGAAATTGAAACCAAACTCTATCCAAACTTTTCACAATCGGGTGTTGACTACTCGGCGCCGCAATTGGAAAATAATACCATTGGAAAAGCTCCATTTGAGGCGCACCACCCACTGCTCCCACTTTCATTGGAATCCGAGCGCATTGCATATCTACGATTAGGTTGGGATTGATGCGCACGCCATATTTGAATAAAATATCTTCTAAATTCAAAGGATAATCTGTGGGCAACATTTCACCCATTTTTTGCATACCCGCCAAATCAGCATTTAATCTATCAATCAGCCAAATCACTTTTCCGCCTTGCATGACATATTGATCCAATTGAAATTTCTGCTTTTCAGTAAAAGCCGTCAATGGTTTAGCAATAACTAAAATATCCACTTTATTTTCAGAACGGAAAGGAATTTCGCCGATTGAATCCAAATTGATGCGCCCAGTATCGTAAAAAGCCCTTAAAGTTTGCTCCAAATCGGCGGTTTCTTCTTTTTTCAATTCGCCATGCCCCTCAGTAAAAACGATATTTGGGCGTTCATTTTTAATCAATTTTTGAATCGCATTTGAGAATTTATATTCCAAAAGTGACACCGAATTATTTAATGAAATTTCCGGACTTTGCCCCGGTATATCCTCTTCAAGCAATTTTACGAGCACTTTCCTATTTTTATAATTAAACTCCGCAAAAGGGAAAATATACTGCTCCGTTTTCTCTTTATCATCCACCAAACGCAGGCGCGTAGGCACAAGCCCTTCCTTTGAAAGCTCTTCGTAACGCTTTTTTTTCTCTTCGGGCGTGCCCGTTACTGAGGGGTCTTCAAATTTGTATTCCACGTAAGGATTCAGATTATGAAAATCATTCAGCATCTCACGCGTAGCATTTTGCAATCTTTTAAAAGACGCCGGGAACTTGCCATCGAGCAACACCCGCACAAAAACCACGTCATCCAATTCTTTTACTTGCCTCTTCGTTGGTTCAGTCACCGTAAAGCGTTTTTCCTCCGTCAAATCAATATGATTATCAAAATAACTCGCTAATACATTGATAATCAACACAATAACCACCACCAAAGCAACTGTAATAAAACTCTGAGTCCGTTTACTACTACTAATCTTTTTTATATTCAAAGTGGACATAAATTACTTTTAGATATGATAAAAATGCTCTCCGTTTATTCAAGCCGCAAATTTAAACGATTATTACTTCCTTTTAATATTTCATTTGCGCAAAATTAATCGGATTATCAATCAATTTATTTTCATTTTTTTTAATTGCTTATCTACTCAGTCGCTTACGCTCTGTTTAGCCACTGATTACACTGAAACCGACTGATTTCACACCGATTTACAAGTAGTTTTTTAAAAAATTAGTGTAAATCTGTCAATATCTGTAAAATCAGTGGCTAAACGGAGCGTAAGCGAGTATCTGGATATAGTAATTACCATTTTTTTTTATTAAAATTTAAAAACTCAAAAACCGCTCTAATATTTTTTTCGTAAATTGATACAGAGATGAAATATAGAGCGCGCGCCATTTAAAAAGCATTGCTAATTAAACATTTAAAAACTCAATTTTAGTCTAACATTAAAAATCTAATCTTACCTATCTTATTTAAGTAAAAATTGTACATATGAAAAAAATATTTACCCAGACTCCGTTATGGGCTCTCCTTTTTATGCTTTTAACAAGCATATCAATTAACGCCCAAACCATTTATGGTCTTACCTCAGACAACAAATTAGTGTCATTCAATGCTACCACACCGGGCACTATTGCCACTAATGTAGCCATTACAGGCTTAAATGCCGGTCAATCCGTCATTGGCATGGATATCAGACCTGCTACGGGCGAAATAATCGCATTGGGCTACAATGCTACTACTGACTCCATAAGTGTGTACGCAATAAACCCAACAACGGCTGTTGCCACGGCAAAAGGACCATCTATAAAACTCACAGGCTTAGGCTCAGCAGTGGGTTTTGATTTTAATCCTACGGTTGATCGCATTCGTTTAGTCAGTAAAAATGGTTTAAATTATCGTTTAAACCCCAATAATGGTGCTTTAGCCGCTACGGATTTAACTTTAAAGTATGCCACTACGGATGCTAATACAGGTAAAACGCCTGGCGCAACGGCTTGTGCTTACACCAATAGTTACATCGCTTCTACTAATACGCAACTATACACTTACGATGAAACTCAAAAAGTGATGACATTCCAAAACCCACCCAATGATGGCGTTTTGAATACTCAAGCCGCTTTTTCAGGTATTTCATCAACTGCGATTTTGTCGGATTTAGATATTTATACCAATCCCACTACATTTGCTTCTACAACTTACGCAGTTGTGAGAACAGGTAGCTTGGATTCATTGTATTCCCTCAATATCACGACTGGTGCATTCACTGCAATAGGCGCTTTAGGAGTTGCCGTTACCGATATTGCAGTTGCTATTAACAGAACTGTACCTGCTTTGCAAGGTAGTTTGGCTTATGGTTTGACTTTTACGGCGGGGAATTCAGCTTTTAATTTTTTGCAATTTGACACTAAAAATCCCACTTTTATCCGTTCAGCCCAAACGATTACAGGTTTGAAAACGGGTCAAAACATCATTGGTATGGATGTTCGCCCTCAAGATGGTAAAATCTATACATTGGGTTATAGAAGTACAGATTCAGTAGCGACTATTTATACTTTAAATGAAACAACAGCCGCTTTGACCGCTTTTGCGGGAGCAGATTCATTTAAATTGGCATTGACAGGTCAAGTTACTTTTGATTTTAACCCAGTTGCCAATCGCCTACGCATTATGAGCGCAACCAATAGCAATAATTATCGGTTGAATTTAACTGTAAATCCGATTACTGTCACTACAGATACGTCATTGACTTACAGAACAACGGATGTGAATACAGGTAAAACGCCAGTGGTAGTTACTGGAGCATACACAAATTCATTCAATGGTGCTACGGCGACTCAATTGTATGATATTGATGCATCACTCAATAATTTTGTGAATCAAAATACAGCCAATGGTGGCTTTTTAAATACAGTGGGTGCATTGGGTTTGACTTTAGATCCTAATGATTACACAATTGACCTTGATATTTATTCAAACAAGGCGACCCCCTCAGTAGATTCGGCTTTTTTAATGGCAAATGTCACGGGTTCAAATGGTTTTGACAATCTTTATACCCTTAATATCGGAACAGGTGCAACCACTTTAGTCAATCGAATAGGCTTAGGTATAGCCTTGCGCAACATTGCTGTCGCCCTCTCACCGTTGAACACATCTGTAAAAGATTTGCCACAAACCTTAAAAACGGCAATTTACCCAAATCCAGCATCAAGTCAAATAACGCTCTCATTTGATAACCAAAAAGGTAGCCGAGTCAATGTTGCTATTTTCAACCTTCAAGGTCAGTTGGTTCAAAGAGAAGTGTACGAAACAGGTATTATTGATTTTAATAAAACCCTTGATTTGAGTAAATTACCCAACGGCGCTTACATTATTCGAGTATCAAATGATTTTGAAGCCACCGTAAAGAAGTTAATGAAATTCTAAAAAGAGAACTTTATAAATTGTGTTTATAAGTTGTAGTTAAGTTGATTAAATTGAAGCTTAAGCCATCAATCCTTTTTATAGGTTGATGGCTTTTTGTTTTACGATTATTTAAAAACAATTAATATATATCAGATTGTTGATTGTTAAAAAAGATACTATCTTAGCATCAAAATTACCAAAATGAGTACATACATCCTCCTTTTACTGCTGCTTTTCATAGCTGGCGTTGTGGTTTATACCTATTCCAATAAAAAAAATGAGTCTGCTTCAAATGAAGACACTCCAATTACTCCCCAAAAAGATAAGGAATTTAAGGTAAATCCACCTTCAACGCCTTCTAAACCCTTTGATGAGCATAAAAAAACAGAGCCTACTCCCAAGGCGGATGAACCTGTTTTACCCAAAACAAAAAAAGATGAGCCTAAGGTGGAACCACCTAAAATGCCGTCTATCCCAATTGAAAAGAAGAAAAAAAACTCGGAAACCCCAGACGAAATTACCCCGGTAGAAAAACCTAAATCCAAAAAATCGGCTGATGAAAAAGCCGCTACCTATGCTGATAGGAAAGGCTACGATGCAGATTTTATCAAAACAGATAAATTTAAAATAGATTTAGACGATTTATTGAAAAATCTGCAACCTCTCTTATCAGAAGTGAAAAATCCAACTCCTAAAAATAAGCACTTCCTCAATTACCATCATTTCACAGTCGCCATGAATAAAGAGCGCAATATGCCTTTATTGACTGCTGTAAATATTGATGGGGGTAAAACAATTCAAAATAATCGTGAAAACGATAAATGGATACTCGACCCTCGTTTGGATAAAACGCAACAACTGGGTGGCGATTTTTATAAAGGCAATAATTTGGATTTAGGGCATTTAGTCCGCCGCCTCGACCCCGTTTGGGGAGATGAGGCATTAGCTGCCAATGCAGATACTTTTCATTACACGGTGTGTGCACCGCAACATAAAAACCTCAATCGAGTCACTTGGCTCAGTTTGGAGGATTATATATTGAGTAATACGGACGTAGAAGATTTGAAAGTATCCGTTTACACGGGTCCAGTCTTTTCAAATCAAGATTTTCCTTATCGAGATGTGCTTTTACCTTTAGAGTTTTGGAAAATGGCGGCAGTCATTAAAAAAGATGGTACCCCCTCAGTATCCGCCTATCTTTTAAGCCATAAAGACTTCTTAGATGATATGGGAGAGAAAGGACTCATCAGCGACGAAGGATTTGGTGAATTCCGAACTTACCAAATTCCTTTAAGTCGTTTGGAAGAACTCACTAATCTGAACCTCGACGACCTTAAGCAATATGACCCACTCGAAGGAACAAAAAGCCTCGCTGGAAACGATTATGCTGAAATTGGTGGAGCAGATACGATGACAATTTAATGTTTTAAATAAAATAAAAAAAGCCATTATTCCTACTTTTTATAGGAATAATGGCTTTTTTTATTTTAAAATGTTTATTATTTATAAATTTTACTGAGGGGTAGTCAGTTAATCTTTCCGAATGGATTCTTTAAGAAGCAATTTACCAATTCCTTCTTTCCAACGAAATCTTAGTTAAAATGAGGAAAAACGCAATAACTGAAACATAATAAACCACATCCGAAACCACCACAATTCCCCTTGAAATAGATCTGTAATGAAAATCAATCCCAATCATCTGGACAATATCATCTCCTTTGCCCACAAAAAAGGGCAATTGACTCATAAAATCGAAGCCCCAATGCATAAAAAAGCATAAAAAAGCGGCTAATAAAAACGAAATAATCTGATTATTGGTCAGCGACGAAGCAAATATACCAATAGCTGTAAAAATTCCGCCCAATAAGATCAAGCCAATATAACTGCCCATTATCGCGCCGCTATCCAAATTTCCTTTGGGTGAGCCCAATTGATAAATCGTGATATAATAAATTAAAGTCGGTAAAAGGGCGAACAAAACCAAACTCAAACAAGCCAAGTATTTCCCAATAATGATTTCGATATCTAAAAGGGGTTTTGTATTTAAAAACTCGATAGTACCCGTCTGTTGCTCTTCAGCAAACGACCGCATCGTGATTGCAGGGATGAGAAAAGTAAAAATCATGGGCGCTAAATCAAATAATTGGTCAAGCGTTGCAAAATTTTGATTAATTAAACTCGTCGTTGGAAATATCCACAACAATAAACCCAATAAAATGAGAAAGACCACAATAACGATATAGCCAATCAAAGATGAGAAAAATGAGCTAATTTCTTTTTTAAATATAGACAGCATAGACAATTCAATATTTTACACTAAAATCAAATATAAATAAAGCTTATGGCTTAAATAGACAAAAGTAAGTAAAAGCCTGTACATGAACGATTCAATTTTAAAATTATGTATCACTATTCCAGAGTTTTTACTAAATTTGTTCTCTATTTTTAATAAAATATGGTAAATAATATTGATTTATTTTAGTTTATTTGATTGATAATCAGTATTTTATATTCTTATTTTTTTATGAATTATCAAGGTTTTGAAAGGCATTTTATCGCCTTTTAAAACCGATTTAATGGTTAAAATTGATTTTTTTTTACTAACTAATGATGAGACTAAGCATACTGACTTTATTTTTAATTTCACTAATATCTTGTAAAAATGAGAAAGAACGTGCCATTGTAGGTAAATGGAACGCAGCTCAATTGGTAGAATGTGATGACCTCGTTCCGCTAACTAACACTCCCGTCAATCTTGAATTCATGCCCAACGGCAGCTATACTTTTAACTCTACTTTGAATGTACACGAAGCGGGCGAGTTTTATATTAAAAAAAACCACCTCTATACTCAAGATAAATTACGTGAAAAAGCTTCTCAAAAAATCGTTAAAATACAGCATCTTGTAGGTGATACCTTGGTTTTAGAAATGAATTACAAGGGTAAGGAGCAGTGGTTAACTTTAGTCCGACAAAAAGAATCTAACTTGCTGGCTGATAATTCCCCAAAAACCAATGCTGAAAAACCTCAAACAAATGTAGGTTCAGATACCAAATCAGTAGCATTGGCTTCACCAGCCGATAAAGCAGCGATAATACCCACTCCCGAAGCACCCAAAGAGGAAGTAAAGCCCGAACCTAAAAAAGAAGAAAAGAAAGATGAAGATATCAGCGCTGCCGAAGCTTACCGAAGAAGAGAAGCCCTTCGTCAAAAAGAAGAAGCCGAACGCATCCAAGCAGAAAAAGAAAAACGCGATGGCTATCTCAAACGCGAAGCCCAACGCATAAAAGAAGAAAAAGAAAAACGAGCCGCTTACTTAGAGCGAGAAAGAGACCGTGAAAGGGAAGAACGAGAAGCCTACCTCAAAAGAGAAGCTAAACGCAAAAAAGAAGAAGCTGAACGCAAACGCAAATCGTAAAATGATAAAACATCCGTGGCACGAAGTCTCCAAAGGTAAAAACCCTCCAAGTATTGTCAATGCCATCATTGAAATACCGAAAGGAAGCCGTGCCAAGTACGAAATTGATAAAGACAGTGGCTTAATTAAGCTCGATAGAGTGCTTTATGGCTCCATGATGTACCCCACGCATTATGGCATTATCCCTCAAACCCTTTTTGATGATGGCGACCCACTGGATATTTTAGTGCTCACTCAAGTCACTTTAGTGCCTTTGACTTTGGTTTCTACAAAAGTGATTGGTGTAATGCGCATGATTGACCAAGGCATTCCCGATGATAAAATTATTGCGGTAGTTGAATCCGACCCCTCAGTATCTCACATCAATGATATCGACGAATTACCCCAAACTTTCAAGGAAGAGCTCCGCAATTTCTTTGAAAATTATACGAAATTGGAAGGAAAAACAGTGACCGTCCCTCATTTTTTAAATAAAGAGGAGGCTCAAAATATCATTGAATACAGCATAAAACTGTACGAAGAGAAGTTTATCTTTTAAAAAAGTAATCAACACCCCTCAGTAAAATCGGTAATTTTAATTAAAATTTTCCTTTCCAATACTTTTTTTAAAAGTGACAACGTTCTGTTTTCAGCTTTTAAAATCCATTAAATATAACCTTCAAATCCTACATTATGCTAAAAATTACTTTAATTTTAAGTCTATTTCTATGCCTTTTCACATTCAATTCTCCCCTATTTTCTCAAAATGCGGATACGATTTCACATAAAAAAACAGCTACTAAAAGTCCTCCAAAAACAAAAGCTTTGAAAATTTATTTGGATTTCAAGACATTTGATTACAATTCAGATTTTATGAGTAATAGTTCAGTAAATTTATTGTCAAGTTCGTTTAAAAGAAAGGATATGGGATTTTACCCCTCATTTGGATATTCTAAGTTTCATAAAAATGAGTGTTTTACTGAATTATCATTGTCATTAATGGGTTTGAGATACAAAGAACAATTGAATACGATTACCATTATTGATTCCGCTTTTATGATAACTAATCCTATTTATAATAGCGAAAAAGTGTTTGAAATGAGAATAGGAACCAGATTTGAATACACCTTCCCTATTTTAAAACGACCTAAAAGCAATAGTCACTTTTATATAGGCTCATCTTTAGAGCCTTTCATTTCTATTTATAATGAAGTACCTTTAAGCACAGCAAGTTACCCAATGAAAAGTGTTGAATTTAAAAACATTTTCGCAGTAGTACCCCGTTTCATCCTTAACATTAATAAAAACTGCTTTATAGATATCAACATACCCATTCCAGTTTTTGCTGTTTCAATGAGATATGGATATTTCGGCAATCCTATTTTACCGACTTATGCCAGAAATCAAAGCGAAGTAAAAGCTATCTTTTTACCCTATAATTATCAAATACGGCTTGGATTAGGCATAAAAATTTGATAAATTTAGACTAAAATATCTTAAAAAAGCATTTTTAAAATGCAGAGAATCTCTTAACTTTACATTTTCAACATAAAAAATACATACTAATATGGGAATGGTATATGCCAATATTGAACTTTTAAATGGCGATGATGTCGCCTTAAACCGCCGTAATTTTATCTCAGAAGATGAAATTAGGCGTATAAATTTGAATATGATGGTTGATTCAGGTGCTATCATGCTCACCATCAATGAAGAAATTAGGGCTGCTTTAGGGCTTTCGATTATTGACCACCGCCCTTCACAATTAGCCGATGGCACACGCCTAACTTTACCTGTGGCGGGTTCGATTGAAGTACGATATGAAGGTCGTTTTTGTACTACCAATGCCCTTGTTTTACCCGATGATCAAGAACCATTGTTAGGCGCAATACCGATGGAAGAAATGGATTTGTGGATTAGTCCCGCTCGTAATTTGCTGACGCCTGTGCATCCTGAGGGCCCAGTAATGTCGTTGAAATAACAAAAAAGCCATCGAATAATATTCGATGGCTTTTTTGTTATAAATCACCTTTTACCATCCTATCATTCCCACTCATATCTTTTCGCAGTTCCACATTTTTAAAACCTTTAAACTCTAACATTTTTACAACTTGGGTAGCATTAAAAGTATTACATTCAAAAAACAATACCCTCCCGAGATGTCGGAACAGGCTCTCATTAGTCAAGTGTTTTAATGCGAAATCAGCTATTTTTTCATAAAAAATAAGAGCATCATCGTTATCCACAAATAGTGCTAAATGTGGTTCAAAATCTAAAACATTGCCTTCCATCAATGCTTTTTCAGCGTGAGGAATATAGGGCGGATTACTCACTATAAAATCGAAATTACCTAAATCAGCCCAAGCTGAAGTATCTAAAATATCTATTCTTTTAAAATCAATTTCTGCACCATGTCGGTAGGCATTACGGCTACCCGTAATCAAAGCCGATTCACTGACGTCAACAGCACTCACTTCCAATTTCGGATTTTTCACCTTCAAAGTCACTGGAATACAACCGCTACCCGTACCAATATCCAATATTCTGACCTTTTTATCCGCTTTTTGAAACTTTTTAGCCGTTTCAAGTACCCATTCTACTAATTCCTCCGTCTCAGGGCGAGGTATCAAAACGCTGTTATTGACCTTAAATTTCAAGCCATAAAACCATGCAAAACCCACTACATATTGAACTGGCTCACCCCTCAGTAAACGGTCTTTCATAGTGTCATATTCAACTTTTAAAAAAGTTTGAAAGACGTTTTCATCGTTTTCAACATTAGGTTTAATATTAAAATAATCTTCAAAAACGATGCGGGCGATACTTCGAGCTTCACCTTCTCCATACTGAGGGGTCAATGCTGCGATGAGGTCGAGTTGGGCTTGTAGGATGGTCATATATAGAAGTCAGTTTATCAGTTGTCAGTAGTCAGAATTTTAAGTATTGCGTTTATTTCTTGTGCCTTATTCAAAATCATTAAATGCCCACCATTTTCAATTTTAAAATCAACAGAGCGAATGTTTTTCAAAGGTAAAATTTTATCATTATCACCTTGAATGTGAATAATATCATCATTCATTGTCTCATTTTTCCACGTTGAGATTGCCGTTAAAGCCCATTTTAAAAAATGAATA
Source organism: Saprospiraceae bacterium (assembly GCA_031424515.1). Taxonomy (GTDB): domain Bacteria; phylum Bacteroidota; class Bacteroidia; order Chitinophagales; family Saprospiraceae; genus JAAFJT01. The sequence continues at coordinate 2,658 of JANPHO010000736.1, read as the reverse complement.
TCGGTATCTTTTAAAATAGATTTTAATAGATTTTAATAGTTTTTTATCTGCAAATGTTGTAACACCAAATAACCAATACGTAATAAAATTTACAGATTTTAATATAAAAGAAGGGATAAAATAAAGAATTTTTAAAGAACCTAAAATCCTGTAAATCCAAGGAATATCATTTTTAGTCTGAGCGGAAGAAACGATTATAACTTTTTGATAATCAACCTGTTTTGACATTTCAACAGCAATCATTCCTCCAAATGAAACACCTAAAATAATGGGTTTTTCATTCGTTATTTGAGGCAATAAACGTTTTGCATAATCAAGCAAATTCTCATTTTTGAAAGGTTCAATCCATTTAATAAAATGCGGTTCAAAGCCTTTAAAATCCAAGTTTTTAAAAACCCGTTCATCAGCACCCAAGCCACTTATTAGATAGATTTTTTGTTTCATTTAAATCTTTAAAATCCGTGCCACCGCTTTCGGAGCGGTGGCACGGTTACGTCATATATTTTATGATAACCGATTTTTATAATCCTTATATTTAAATTCTCTCACCAATTTAAACTTATCTTTTTCAGTCCAAATGCCGATGCCGGGGTGCGGAACGCCATTGAACATACTCGTTTTCACCATTGTATAATGAATCATATCCTCTAAAATAATGGTATCACCGACTTGTACTTCCTTTTCAAAGCTGTAAAAATCCATGTAATCACCACTTAGGCAACTTGTACCGCCGATGCGATAAGTCGGTTTATCTTCTACAGGGTCGCTGGCACCTCTGATGCGCGGGCGATACGGCATTTCGAGCGTATCGGGCATGTGGGCGGTAAAACTGACATCAAGCATCAAGGTTTTGACGCCATGATTTTCGACAATATCTAAAACGGTGCTTTTTAAAACGCCTGTGTCCCAACCCACTGCGCTGCCTGGTTCAAGGATTAAATCAAGGTGTGGGTGGCGATTTTTAAACGCTTTCAATGCTTTTATGAGGTATTCAACGTCATATCCTGCTTTTGTCATCAAGTGACCACCGCCGATATTGAGCCATTTTATGGCTTTTAAAAAGTGTCCCAACTTCGATTCCACTGCATTGAGCAACCCCTCAGTATCTTCGGCACTTGACTCGCATAGGCAATGTACATGAATGCCTTCGATGCCTTTTGGTAGTATTTCACCAATATTTTTAATATCTGTACCCAATCGGCTGCCCGCTTTACCTGGATTATACAAATCCGTTTCAACGACTGAAAATTCAGGATTGATGCGGATGCCACAGCTAATTTTATGCTTTTTATACTTCAATACTGAGGGGTAGTACCGATGAAACTCATTCAATGAATTGAAACTGATATGGCTCGAATAGTCCATTACTTTATCAAAATCATTCGGAAAATACACCGCAGCGTAGGTATGCGCCAATGATTTCATCTCCTCAAAGCACAAGCGAGCTTCGTATGTGCTTGAAGCAGTTGCGCCATCAAGGTATTTACGCACCATCTTGAATGCGCTCCACATCGAAAAACCTTTAAAAGCGACGATGATGCTCGCACCCGATTCGTCTTTCACGCGCTTCATGAGCTCAAGATTTTTGCGAAGCAGTTTTTCATCGAGTACGTAGCAAGGGGAAGGTATTTTAGTAAACAACATATATTATTATATTTTTTGAGCTTTTTTCACTTAAAATAAGATTCTAATAATTGATAAATCATCAGTCGGCTTTAAACCCCACTCTTTTTCAATTTTTAATAATTTTTTGTGCAACATCTTTTCGGAATCTACCCCCTCAGTACTGAGCAATAAAAAGTCAATAATTTCGGATTCACTAATTGGTTTATAACTTTTATTATCAAAAGCTTTGAACGTAAAAATTCCATCGGTGCTAATACTCAAATCATCAATATTATTACAACTCAAACGCTGTTTTTGTGCTTCAAACCAATCTTCAAATTTTTCATTTAGATGATAGCCCAAATAATCAGGTTTGTTATCCTGCTCATATTCAGTGTAATTGCCATTGCAACAAATTAAACCATCGCCGATAGTAAGTATTTCTGCTTTTTTATCTTTAGTACTAACCACACCAAGTATCAGAGTGCTCAAAAGTTCTTCTTTTTCAAGTAAAAGAAGATTTTTAAGTTCTTTTAAAATACTAAATAACTCTTGAGTAATAGTTTTCAAATATTCAGTTAGTGTGATATTGCTTTTATTGATGAACTCTTTGTAATCAATACCCTTCGAAATCTTCCTTAAAATTTTACCAATCAAGATGGACGAAAAATGACTTTCTTTTCCCATACTACAACCATCCATGACTGCAATAAGCATTTTATCGTCACCTATTTCTTCTGAAACAAGAAAATCCTCGTTGTGATTGGTGTGGAATTCGCCAATTATTGAAATTTCAAATTTTTTCATTATTCATCATTTCAAATAGTGTGTTTCGAAAATTTGTGTAAAAACAGAAATAGATAGATTTCATTAAAAACCTATCTAATTCAGCTATTAAAACCATAATTTATAGTAAAAAGTTTAGGCTCCAAGTGAACCCAAAACTTAGTTTTTAAACCTCCAAATCCACATTGTGTTGCTCATGCCAAGGCAAACCGTATTCATTCAATTTTGCCATAAATGGGTCAGGATTGAGTTGCTCGACGTTCCAAA
>JANPHO010000735.1:0-2992 GCA_031424515.1 Saprospiraceae bacterium | reverse complement strand
GGCATTGGGTGCGGCTTTATCCACATTGATTACCCAGTTTTTCGTCTTATTTGGCGTCATTTTATTGGCTAAAAAAGAGTTTTTACTGAGGGGGGATGTCACTTGGGTTTCAAAATTAATCTGCTTCGTTGTCTTCTCTTTTTTAAGCAATTTTTTAATAAAATCAAGCAATTTTACATCCAGTTGGGTTTTTCAACTAATTATTTCAATGTTTTTATGCCTTATTGCAGCCCTTGCATTGGGTCTTTTGAGTTATAAAAAAGTTGAAAAACTATTAAAAACACCCTAAAATTTTATTTCTTAAAAACGAAATTATCTGAATCCAATCCCTTTTCTATAAAATATTTATTTATATCTTTTAAAATAGCTAAAGTCCCGTCTTTTTCAATAAAAAATGCTTGATAATCCATCTCTTTCAGCATTTCAAAAGCCTTAAAATGCCCTTCATTTTTAGTTTCATCGGTCAAAAATTCCATGATAATTGTGGGGTTTTGAAGCATTAAAAGTTCCCGACTGCCGCTGATAACTTGCGCCTCTGCCCCCTCAGTATCAATCTTCACCAAAGGGTTTTTAATATCAAATTCCTCGATAATGCCATCCAAAGTGCGCCCTTTGACGATGTTCTTTTCGGGTTTAAATTTTTGAAACCATTTTTCATTTTCAAATTGCTCGACATGGAGCGTATTATATTCAGAATACAAAACAGGAAATTCATAAAAAGTCAAATCCATCTCTTCGTCCGTCAAAGCATTATGAAAAACCTGAATATTTTTTCGATTTTTTAAATTCTGTTTTAATAAATCATACGTGCCTTTGGCTGCTTCAAAGGTATAAATTCTACCATTTAGGCTTATTTGTTCGATAATGCAAGAGACTAAAAGCGAAAAATAGCCGACGTGCGCACCAATATCAATAAATGTAGTAAGGTTTCCATTTTTATAAAATTGAATTAAAAATTGGGCTAAACGGATTTCAGAATCGTGGGTTTTGCCGCCCGTCAAGTAAATATCCATGCCCGAAGGAAGCAAAATACTGAGGGGGTATCCCATGAAAGTATCGGCTTGGCGCAAAGTTCCTTTTTTTGAAATAGGGAAAAAGACCGTCCTAAAAAATTGCGCTGATAGGTAGCGAAAGGGGTTGTGCATCAAGCGTTGCATTTTATTGGCTTGAGCGAGTTGCTTTACTTTTTCTAACCCGTCTTCTAATTTTTTGAAATTTACCACCCCTCAGTATTTTATGTAAAAATGAAAAACATACTCCCAAAAGAGTTCGTATGTAGTTGAGTTAAAAAGCATAAGTAGCCCGACAGAAATTGGCGGTTATTTTTAAACGCCCACTTATCGTAACGCAAAATAACGGAAACTTAAAGAGCGTTTTCAATACTTAGACTTAATTTTTTAACTTTGCGGCTCAAATTTTAAGAATGGAAAACAGAGACAACCTTTTAGGCGTAATTGCAACTATATTTAAGTGGAAAAAGCAGATTTTGACAATCATTTTGATAGCAACATTGGGTACAGCGTTGATTTCATTTTTAGTCCTTAAAAACTATTTTCAATCTACTACAACTTTTTACGTAGCCAGTCCCGATATTTTTAAGCCCGAGCAAATGTTTGGTAACTCTACCAAAGATATGGACTTTTATGGTACAGCCAATGACCTAGATAGAGTGATGACCATTGCTGAATCGGGCGAGCTTTATGATTTCCTCATTAAAAAATTTGACCTTAATAGACATTACGATATCGATACCACGGACGAAAAAGCCCCTTTCAAAGTGCGTGAAAAGTTGGAAAAGCTTTATAATGTTAAAAAAACAAAGTTTGATGCCATTGAACTCTCGGTAGAGGATACTGACCGCAAATTGGCTACAGAAATGGCGAACGCTGCCCGTGAAAAAGTGGATGAAATATCACAAAGGCTTATTCGCCAAAGCCAAGAGAACCTAATGAAAGCTTATGAGCAGAGTTCTATTGAAAAAGAAAAGGTTTTGGCAGGTATCGGTGATACTTTACAAAAACTGCGTCAAAATTTCGGGGTAATTGACCCTGAAAAGCAAACCGAAGCCGTTACTAAAACAGCGGTAGAATCTGAAGCCAATTATGCCCGCTCTAAAGCTAAATTTGAGTCTTTAAGAAAGATGCCCAACGTTTCGCAGGATACACTTTCGCAATTAGAATCATCCGTGAAAGGATATGAAGAGGAAATGAAGTCGAATAATAATATGTTGAAGAAATATAATCAGGGCTTTAATAGTGTTTCGGCACTGAAGGAGTTTTATGAAAGAGAGCGTGACCAAATTGGAAGAGACAGACAGCGTGCACTACAACTTCGGATAGCTTATAATACTAAAATATCAGCGCTTATCATTGTAGAAAATGCAAAAGTGCCTATCGTAAAATCTCGACCTAAAAGAACGGTTATAATATTAAGTGCGGCATTGATAGCGCTCATTTTTAGTGTATTAGCGGTTTTACTTATCGATAATTATAAGGACGTGAATTGGAATGAGCTAACCCACCCTACAAAGTAATTTCCATTGAATACAATCAATAATATTCTTCGAACACCAGCAAAAGCTATCTTTATAGTTTTTGCGGTGATAATTATCGCAAGTTGCTGGCTGAGTGCCGCTTTCGATAGTTTTTATCCTTTGGCGTTGCCTGCTTTTGGGCTAATGATATATTTAACTATTATTGATTTTAAAAGTATTTTCTTCCTTTTATTGGCGTGTATTCCCATTTCAGCCGAATTTGAATTTCCTAACGGACTTAGCACCGATTTGCCCACAGAACCCCTTACCATTGGGTTAATGATTGCCTATTGGCTTTATGCACTTAAAAACGGTATCATACTGAGGGCTCGACCTAAAGCTTCGGGAGGAGGAACTTTTTTCAGGCACCCGATTACATTATTGATATTACTGCACCTGAGTTGGATTTTTATAACTATGATTAACTCGGAGAACTTTGTCTTTTCTTTAAAATATTTT